>CALWYR010000071.1 GCA_944385805.1 uncultured Oscillospiraceae bacterium | reverse complement strand
TGGTTGCTGCCGGGTACCGTCCCGCTGGCCATTCCACCTTATAAACAATCATCGCTGCAACCCTACGTCCACAACCCAACGCCCACCGCTGTCAAACCACGTCCCGCACGCTCCCACCCGCTCGCCGCTGCCGCGGCGTCGCTGCCGGGTGCGGTGTACCGACGTGGCCCCGCTCGCCGCTGGCGCGGCATCGCTGCCGGGGTTGCTGGGGGGTGCTGGATTTTGCCGGCCTTGTAGGGCGCACCGTCCCCGGTGCGCCATTGCTTCCCGGGGTGGTATGGCGGGCGCGTTGTACCGGGGGCGGCGCGGAGCATCCTCTTTCCGCCTGCAACGTTTTGGCGTTTACCAGCGTCTATATATCAGAAAGCCGGCCGGCTTGGAAAGGAGCATTTCTTATGGACGCTCACAGCCTGGGGCAGCAGCTGCACGCCGAGCGCGAGCGCTATTACCGGATTGCCTACAGCTATGTAAAAAACGAACAGGACGCGCTGGACATAGTCGGCGAGGCGGCCTGCCGCGCGCTGGAGAAGCTGCGCACGCTCAGGGACGCGGAGCGCTTCCGGCCCTGGATGACCCGCATCGTCGTCAACTGCGCCATCGACCACCTGCGCCGCAGTTCGCGGCTGGTGTACATGGACGAGGCCCTGCCGGAGCCCGCCGCGCCCTCGCCCGGGCCCGAGGCCGAGGACTCGCTCGACCTCTACGCGGCGCTGGACATACTGCCGCCGCGCGAGCGGAGCTGCGTCACGCTGCGCTACTTCGAGGAGCTCAGCTACGCGGAGATCGGCCGCATCATGGACGAGCCCGAGCCGACCGTGCGCTCGCGCGTCCACCGCGCCCTCAGGAAAATGAGGGACTACCTACAGGAGGGACACAATGAATAAAGGCAAGCTAAGCTACGACGCCATCCCCATCCCCGAGGGGCTGGACGCCGCCATAGACGCCGGGCTCCGGCGCGGCGGGCGCAGGATACGCGCGCGCCGTCTGACCCGCGCCCTGGCCGCCGTCGCCGCCGCGCTGGCCCTGACGCTGGCCGCGGCCAACATAGCCCCGGTCTACGCCTACGCCGCCGACATACCCGTGCTGGGCAGCATCGTGAGGGTCTTCCACTTCGGCTCCGGCGGCGAGGTAACCGACGGCGTCGAGCTCGGCGCGGACGCGCGCGCGGACTCCGTGGAGCTCAGCTTTAATAAGGCCGGCTCCGCCGCCGGATCCGCTCCGCACTACACCGTGCGCCAGCTCGCGGCCCCCAGCCGCGTCGTCATCACCCTCAGCGGCGTGCGCGGCATGGACTTTGAGGCCCTGCGCGGGGAACTTATTTCCTCCCCCGCCGTCAAGGACGTGTACCGCAGCATGATTCTCGACGACTCGCGCGTTGAGATAAACGTCGTGCTCAACGAGGGCTGGCGCTGCGAGGTCACCGAATACGCCGAGCCAGCCTCCCTGCTGCTGGACTTCTCCGAGACCGCCGCCGCGGGCGAGGTCTATTACCTGCGCAGCGAGGCAATGCCCTGGGGCGAGCCGCTCGCGCTGCTCTGCGAGGAGTACCACGCCGAGGAAGCCGTCCAGGTCATGACCGCGGCGGGCAGCTACATCGTAGCCATCGGCCAGTACGCCGGCGAGCAGGAGGCCGAGGCCGCCCTCGCCGCGCTCAGGGAGGCCCACCCCGACGCGCCCTTCACCGTCGCCGTCGGTACAGTATACGAGATACCGGAGGAATGAAGCCCTTGAAACGCAAAACCCCTGCCAAAGCCATGGCCCTGCTGCTCGCCGCAGCAGGGCTGGCCTCGGCGCTGGCCGGCTGCGGCAGTCCCATAAAGCGCAGCGCCCCGCCGCCGGCGCCCGCCGTGACCGCGGCCCCGACGCCCGCGCCCACGCCATCCCCGACGCCCGCGCCCACGCCGGTGCCCACGCTGCCGCCGCTCACCGGCGTCACAGCCGCCGGCGTGGGGGCCGGCCTGCCCATCACCGTGCCCGCCTCGGCGCCAGTGGACGACAGCTACTTTGCCGACGCGGTCTTCGTCGGCGACTCGCGCACCGTGGGGCTGCAGATGTACGCGGGGCTAGACGGGGCGAGGTACTTCTCCGAGGTCGGCCTCTCCGTCTCGCGCGCCTTCAGCGACGTCTGCGTCAGCATGGACGGGCTCGGCCTCACCGTCGCCGAGGCGCTGCGCCGCGCCGACTACGGCAAGGTATATATCATGCTCGGCCTCAACGAGCTGGGCTGGCCCGACGAGGAGGCCTTTGCCGACGAGTATGGGCGCATAATAGACCTCGTGCAGGAGACGCACCCCGACGCCGTTATCTACGTGCAGTCCATCCTGCCCGTCAGCCGCGCCAAGGACGCAAGCGGGAACATCTATACCAACGCCAACGTGCTGCGCCTGCAAAGGGCGCTCTGCCGCATGTGCTATGACAAGGGCGCGCACTACCTCAACGTGGCCGAGGCGCTGCAGGACAGCGAGGGCTTCCTGCCCTCCGGCCTGACCCCCGACGGCGTACACCTGAGCCCCGAGGCCTGCGGCGCCTGGGTGGATTACCTCAGGACGCACACACTGTGACAGGAGATAAATAGGATAGGAACGCAAACCTGCAAGCCTAGCGGCGCTGCCGCCGGCCCCTACGGTGGGGCGCAAGTCCGCGGCAGGCAGCAACCCCGGAAAGCGATGCCTCGAAAGCGGCGAGCGGGGCCACGTCCGCGCGAGCACCGGCAGCGACCCCGGGGCGTTGCCCGTCATCCGACGTAAGGGGCGTCGAGGACGCCGCCCCCTACGGTTGGGCGGAAACCCGCAGGTGGTTGCAAGCCCGGGAGGTAATGGCGCACCGAGGACGGTGCGCCCTACAAGGTCGGCAAAACCGGCAACCGGCAGCAAGGCCGGAAGCGATGCCGCAAAAGCGGCGAGCCAGACCGTTACAGGGGCCGCATCCCGGTAGCGATGCCGCGCCAGCGGCGAGCGGGGTTGGTGCGTGCGGGACGTGGTTTGACAGCGGTGGGCGTTGGGATGTGGCCGCAGGGTTGCAGCGGTGATTGTTTATAAGATGTGATGGCCAGCGGGCCGGTACCCGGCAGCAACCACGGTACGACGCGGGAAAGCAGCGCCCGGCAGCGATGCCGCGGCAGCGGCGAGCCAGACCGTCACCGGAGCCGCAACGCGGTAGCGACGCCGCGAAGCGGCGAGCGGGGTTGGAGCGTGCGGGACGTGGTTTGACAGCGGTGGGCGTTGGGATGTAGCCGCAGGGTTGCAGCGGTGATTGTTTATAAGGTGGGATGGCCAGCGGGACGGGGCCCGGCGGTAACCCCGGTACGACCCCGCAGATTTGCAGGCGGTCCCCGTCCGCGCGAACACTACCCCCAGCAACCCCGGTGCGATGCCGCGGCAGCGGCGAGCTAGAGTGGTGGGTTGGTTGCTGAAACCTCCCCATCAGCCCGTAGCGTCCCGCAGGGACAGCCGCGACGTCGGCTCGCGGGCGGGCGCGGCTGAGCGCCCTGTTGCGTCCCGCGTCCAGCGTTGGTGCGTTGGTAACCACGCCGCAAATCACCACGCGGCACCACGCCGCACCGCAACCCCCCGGCCGGCAGCAAAGCGCCTTTTCCTTTCGGGGAGTCTGAGGGACGCTTTCTTTTGGCGCAGCAAAAGAAAGCGCCCCTCAGGATGAAGGTTAAGTATAAGGAACAGTCCAAGTTCAAGGACAAGCTAAAAAACCGCCCCCGCCTGTCCGGCGGGGGCAAAGCCATTATATAACGCGCACGCGCAGCACATCCGGGTCGCGCAGGATCTCCGCGGTGATCTCCCCGTTGACCCGCTCGGCGAGGTCAATCATGGTGTAAGCGTAGCCGCCGCGGGGCTTGTTGAGCATGTGCTCGATGTTGATATTGCGCTTGGATATGAGGTCGAGGATGGAGTTTATCTTGTTGGGCACGTTGCGGTGGATGACGCAGAGGCGGCAGACGCCCATGCGGTCGAGGCTGGCGTTGGGGAGGTTTACGCTGTTCTTGATGTTGCCGTTTTTGAGGTAGTCGTAAATCTCCTGCGCGGCCATGACGGCGCACTTCTCCTCGCTCTCGGGGGTGCAGGCGCCCAGGTGCGGCAGGGTGATGCAGTTCTTGACGCCAATGAGCCTCTCGTTGGGGAAGTCGGTGACGTATTTGCCCACGCGGCCGCTCTCGAGCGCGGCTATCATGGCCTCGTCGTCCACGACCTCGGCGCGGCTTTCGTTGACTATGCGCACGCCGGGGCGCATGGTTGCAATCGCCTCCGCGTTTATCATGTGGTGGGTGCTCTCGTTATAGGGCACGTTGAGGCTGATGTAGTCGCTGACGCGGAAGAGCTCGTCCACATAGTCGACGTGTATGACGTCGCGGCTCAGCCGCCAGGCGCTCTCAACGCTGATATAGGGGTCGAAGCCGCGCACGGTCATGCCGAACTCCAGCGCCAGGTTGGCGACCAGGGAGCCTATCGCGCCCAGGCCAATCACGCCCAGGCTCTTGCCGCAGAGCTCCGGCCCGGAGAAGGCGCTCTTGCCCTTCTCCACCAGCGCGGGTATCTCGCCGCCCTTTCCGGAGATGGACCTGACCCAGTCTATGGCCCCGAGCATGTCGCGGCTGGCGAGCAGCATGTCGAAGATTATCATCTCCTTGGTCGCGTCGGCGTTGGCGCCCGGCGCGTTGAAGACAACTATGCCCCGCTCCGCGCAGTCCTCGATGGGTATGTTGTTGACGCCCGCGCCCGCGCGCCCGATGCAGAGCAGCTCGGGCCAGAACTCGGTGCCGTGCAGGTCGGCGGAGCGGATGAGCAGCGCCTCGGGCTTTTCCACCTGCTGGCCGACAGTGCAGCCGTGCTTTTCCAGTATCTGCGTCCCCAGCGGGGAGATTGTGTTCATCGTGCGTATCTTAAACACGGTTCTTCACCTCAAAATCCTTCATGTAATCGGCGAGAGCCTGCGCGCCCTCGATGGGCATGGCGTTGTAGAGGCTCGCGCGCATACCGCCGGTGAGGCGGTGTCCCCTGACGTTCAGGAGCCCGCGCGCGGCCGCGCCCTTGCAGAACTCGTCGTCGAGCTCGGCGCTGCCCGTGCGGAAGGTGATGTTCATCATGCTGCGTGACTTCTGCTCGGCGTGCGGCTTGTAGAGCCGGGAGTTGTCCAGCACGTCGTAAACGAGGGAGCTGCGCGCGCGGCGGAGCTGGTCCATGGCCTCCAGGCCGCCCTGCTCCTCTATCCACTCCAGCACCAGCCCGAGCATGTAGATGCACCAGCAGGGCGGGGTGTTGAGCATGGAGTGCTTCTCTATCTGCTTCTCGTAGGAGAATATCTGCGGTATGCTCTCGCTCTCGCGCCCGAGCAGGCGCCTGTCCACCACCACGACGGTGAGGCCGGCGGGGGCGATATTCTTCTGCGCGCCGGCGTAGATGAGGGAGTATTTGAGCATGTCCACGGGGTGGCTCATTATCTCGCTCGACATGTCGCAGACGAGCGGGACGCCGTAGGTCTCCGGCACATAGCCCCAGGCGGTGCCGTAGATGGTGTTGTTGGCGCAGTAGTGGAAATAGGCGCTCTTGCGGTATATGTCGAGCTCCTTCTGCGTGGGGATATGGCTGTAGCCGTTGGGCTTGCCCTCATAGGCTATGTGTACGGGGCCGTACTTCTCCGCCTCCCGCGCGGCGATACCCGAGAAATTGCCGGTCACGGCGTAGCTGGCCGGGCCGCCGCCCATGAGGTTGAGCGGTATGGCCGCGAACTGGCTCGTCGCGCCGCCCTGCAGGAAGAGTATCTCGCGCGTGGCCGGTACCTTCAGGAGCCGCCTGAAGCGCTCGGAGGCGTCGGAGAGGATTTCCGCGAACTGCATACCGCGGTGGCTCATCTCCATCACGCTCATACCGCAGCCGTGCCAGTTCATGAGCTCGCCCTGAGCCTTCTTCAGCACGCTCTCCGGCATGATGGCCGGCCCCGCGGCAAAATTGTACGCCCTGTCCGTCATTTCTATCGCAGCTCCTTCAATCTGTTCTCGTCTTTATCGATTTAACCCGGTTTGTCGCACTATTATTCTAAGGCAAGGTTATTATATCCTCTTTGCGCTGCATAGTCAAACTACAGCTCCGACAAGCATTTCCCCGCTCACCGCCCTGATTTTCACATTTTTGACAAGCCCGCGCAGGCCGGCGCCCTCCACGCGCACCACGCTGTAATCGGGCGCGTGGCCAAGGCAGCAGCCGTCCTCCTCCGTCTCGAAGAGCACGCTCTCGGTGAGGCCCACGCGGCCCGCGAGATACCCGCGCCTCATGCGCGCGGCCACGGCCTGCGCCCTGCGCACGCGCTCGTGCTTGACCGCGCGGGTCAGCTGGCCGGGCATGGCGTCCGCCCTCGTGCCCGGGCGGCGCGAGTAGGGGAAGATGTGCATGGCGGCGAAGGCGCAGCTTTCAATGAACTCCAGCGTGGCGGCGAACTCCTCCTCCGTCTCGCCGGGGAAGCCGCAGATGAGGTCGGTGGTGAGCGCGCAGCCGGGGAAGTACCTGCGCAGCCGCCCGCAGACGGCGGCGAACTCCGCCGTGCCGTACTTGCGGTTCATGCGCGCGAGCGTGGCGTCGCAGCCCGACTGCAGGGAGAGGTGGAAGTGCGGGCAGAGCCCCTCTATACGCGCCAGGCGCGCGCAGAGCTCCTCCGTCAGCATCGTCGGCTCCAGCGAGCCCAGGCGCAGCCTCACGCCCGGCGCGGCCGCGGCGACGGCCTCTATGAGCTCCGCGGGAGAGGGCCGCCCGGGGAGGTCCCGGCCCCAGGAGGCTATCTCTATGCCCGTCAGCACTATCTCGCGGTAGCCCTCGCCGGCCAGCCCCCGCGCCAGCTCCGCCGCCCTCTCCGCCGGCAGGGAGCGCACGCCCCCGCGCGAATACGGTATGATGCAGTAGGAGCAGAAGTTCGCGCAGCCGTCCTCCACCTTGAGCCAGGCGCGCGCGTGCCCCTCAAAGGCCCCGGCGGGCAGGTCCTCTATCGTCCGCCGCCTGAAGGGCTCGTCCACGCCGTCGAGCTTGACGCGATCGGCTGCCGCCCGTTCGACCGCCGCGACAAAGCCGCGCCTGTCCGCGCTGCCCCAGACCACGTCCGCCATGGAGCGCGCCGCCCCGGCGTCGGTCTGCGACCAGCAGCCGCACACGCAGCTCACCGCGCCCGGGTTCTCGCCCATGAGCCGGCGCAGGGCCTGGCGCGACTTACGCCCGCTCTCCGCGGTGACGGCGCAGGTGTTGACTATGACGGCGTCCGCCCTCTCCCCCGGCGCGGCGGGGCTGTGCCCGTGCTCGGCGAGCAGGGTCTCGATGGCCTGAGTCTCGTATTGGTTGACCTTGCAGCCGAGAGTGTATATAATATATTTCATAGGAAAAACCTCACATGAAAGGGATGAATTACGTGGAAATATATCTCGATAACAGCGCCACGACGCGCGTCTGCCCCGAGGCCGCCGAGGCGGCGGTGAACGCCATGCTGAGCGACTACGGCAACCCCAGCTCCACCCACGCCAAGGGCCGCGCGGCGCTCAAGCTGGTCGTAAACGCGCGCAAGCAGCTCGCCAAGGCGCTCGGCTGCGAGAGCTGGGAGGTGGCCTTCACCTCCTGCGGCTCGGAGAGCGACAACTGGGCGCTCTGGTCGGGCGCGGAGTACGTGAGCCGCAAGGGCGGGCACATCATCAGCTCCACCGTGGAGCACGACGCCGTGCGCAAGGCCCTCGACGAGCTCGAGCGCCGCGGCTATGAGGTCACGCGCCTCACCCCGGACAGCTCCGGCGCGGTCACTCCCGCGCAGGTGGCTGAGGCCCTGCGCCCCGACACGATACTCTGCTCGCTGATGCTCGTCAACAACGAGACCGGCTCCGTCACGGACATCAGGGCCGTCTCCAAGCTGGTCAAGGCCGCCAACCCCTCGGCGCTCGTACACACAGACGCGGTGCAGGGCTTTTTGAAGGTCCCCTTCTCCGCCAAAACGCTGGGTGCCGACCTCATAAGCGTCTCCGGCCACAAGATACACGCGCCCAAGGGCATCGGCGCGCTGTACATCAGGAGCGGGGTGCGGCTGCGCCCGCTCATAGTCGGCGGGGCTCAGGAGGACGGCCGCCGCGCCGGCACGGAGAACGTGCCCTATATCTGCGCCATCGGCGAGGCCGCGCGCGTGGGCTTTGCCGGCGCCGCGGAGTATCAGGAGCGCATGCGCTCGCTCAGGCAGCACGCCATAGAGCGGCTCGAGGCCGAGAACCCCGGGCTCGTCGTCATCGGCGGCGGCGCGCCGCACATCCTCTCCGTCAGCCTGCCCGGCTACCGCAGCGAGGTGCTGATGAACTTCCTGGAAGCGCGCGAAATCTACGTCTCCCGCTCCTCCGCCTGCAAGCGCGGCGCGCGCAGCCATGTGCTCGAGGCGCTGGGCCTCCCGCCGGAGGTCATTGACGGCGCGATACGAGTGGGGCTGTCGCGGTACACGACGCTCGAGGAGATTGATGAGTTCTGCACCGCGCTCAGGGAGGCGAGGGAGCAGCTGGCACACGCCTGAAGCTTTATTTTATACTACCTGCTGATATATTTCAACTCATATTCTCTTTAGGTTAGGCTTATCCTTAACTTATACCTTCTTCCTGAGGGGCGCTTTCTTTTGCTGCGCCAAAAGAAAGCGTCCCTCAGACTCCCGCGGCGTGTCGCCGCTGACAATGCGTTACGTACCAGAGAGCGTGTCCCGGGTTTGCCGCTCGGCAACGTCACCGGGCAGAAAACCCTGACTAAAGGACTGGCAAAGGCTCGCTCTATCAGCGGCGATACGCCGCCGCTCGGCCGCGAGCCAACGTCGCGGCTGGGGTTGCGGGACGCTACGGCCTGATGGGTAGGTTTTAGCAGCCAACGTACCGCCCTAGCTCGCCGCTTCGCGGCTTGCACTGGGGGTTGCTGCCGGATGCTGGTTTCTGCCGCTTCTCCACGCTGCATCGCGGAAACATCACCTAACATCTCGCTAACATCACTTTTTGAGGGGGATGTTTGAAGGGCCTGTTTGTGCGCCCAGAATTCGGGTAACCGCCTAAACTGCCGCATTATCCTAACTTTTACGCCTCAAACACGTCGCGGATTCGCTAATATCGCTAATATCGCCTTTATCCCCGTGTTTGGGGGGTACCCCCCTTGAGGGGGGTGAGGCGAGCGGTATATAGTAGTTTACACCCACCCCACATGTCGCACCAAGGACGGTGCGCCATTACCTACCGGGCTTGTCGCCGGGTGTTGGTATGAAACCAACCGTAGGGGGCGGCGTCCTCGACGCCCCTTGCGTCGGTTGACGGACGATGTACCGGGTGGCGGCAATACGCACATACTGCTTAACACATAGCTGTCGCTAGTGTTTTGCTACCCACCCCGCCCCCAACAAGGGGGCGCAAAGGCATACCATGCCTGTTTACTAACATGTAAAAGGGGTGCTGGGGTGGGATAAGGGATAACAAAGCCTCCGCCTGCCCCGCCCCGCCGGGGGGCGTTTTTACACGTCAACCCCTGATGATACATCCTAACTCCCCCCTCCGAGGGGGGTACCCCCCCAAACACGGGGATAAAGGCGATATTAGCGATATTAGCGAGTCTGCGGCGTGTTTGAGGCGTAAAAGTTAGGATAATTGGGCGGCTTGGCCGGTTACGCGAATTCTGAGCGCACAAACAGGCCCTGCTAATATCCGCTCAAAAAACGATGTTTAGGCGATGTTAGGGTGATGTTTCCGCGATGCAGCGTGGTGAAGTGCGGGGCGGGGGGCGCGAGGGGCGCCACCCGGGAGGTTGCCCGTAGTCCGACGCAAGGGGCGTCGAGGACGCCGCCCCCTACGGTTGGTTGCGTGACCGGGGGAGGGAGCAAACCCGGGAGGTAATGGCGCACCGAGGACGGTGCGCCCTACAAGGTGGGCAAAACCGGCAACCGCCAGCAACCCCGGAAAGCGATGCCGCGCAAGCGGCGAGCGGGGCCCGTCGGTACACCGCACCCGGCAGCAACCCAGGTACGGCGTCGTAAATCAGCAGGCGCGCCCGCATCCATGTGAGCGGCAACTGCGGCAAGGCCGGAAGCGATGCCGCGCAGCGGCGAGCGGGGGTGGGAGCGTGCGGGACGTGGTTTGACAGCGGTGGGCGTTGGGTTGTGGACGTAGGGTTGCGGCGGTGATTGTTTATAAGGTGGGATGGTTAGCGGGACGATGCCCGGCAGCAACCACCAGGCGACCCCGCAAATTTGCGCCACCCACAGCAAGGCCAGTGCAAGCCGCGTCAGCGGCGAGCTAGAGTGGTAGGTTGGTTGCAACTGCTCCCCATCAGGCGGCAGCAAATTTGCAGGGACAGCCGCATGGTACAGCAACGGGCGGGCGCGGCCGAGCGCCATGTTTCTCCCCGCAGCCACGCCAGTGCGCGGCCGACCACCCCGCGGTTTAGGCGGAAGACAGAGGCGGTGGTTCCGTCCCGCACCACAGCAAGCGCCTTTTCCTTTCGGGGAGTCTGAGGGACGCTTTCTTTTGGCGCAGCAAAAGAAAGCGCCCCTCAGGATGAAGGTTATATTTAAGAACCAGCCTAAAGCACCGGCGCAAGCTGTGGTGTGTGGTTCCGGCGGCATCCCTGCCATGAATTGAATATTGCAGCGCGCTTGCGAAGTTATGTAACCTTCTCGTCGATGCCTTTCGACATAATCCGCGCGCCAAACCTGTTGAAAACTCTGTTGAAAATGTGTACAACCGCGCCCCGGATGTGCGCGGATGGGGATTGAGGGACGTTTTGGACGCCGGCCTTTTTGTAACGTACGCTTCATAAACTACGCAACCCGGCGTGGACATAAGCCGGCGGGCGGCTGAATAGACTGTTGCAAAACCATCTGGAGGCGCCTATGAAAAGCTTTGCCGCGGCAGCGCTTGCGCTGCTTTTACTGCTCCCGACGCCCGCGCTGGCGGCGGAGGAGGCCGCCGTCGCCGCGCCCTCTGCCGTGCTGATGGAGTGCGTCACCGGCTCTGTGCTCTTTGACAAGGGCTCCGGCGAGCGCCGCGCCCCGGCCTCGGTGACGAAGGTGATGACGCTGCTGCTCGCCGCCGAGGCGGTAGATTCGGGCGCGCTCTCGCTCGACGAGACGGTCAGCGCCTCGGCGCACGCGGCGAGCATGGGCGGCAGCCAGGTCTGGCTGGCCGAGGGCGAGGAGCTGAGCGTCTCCGAGCTCATCAAGTGCGTGGCGGTCGTCTCCGCCAATGACTGCGCCGTAGCCCTGGCCGAGCGCATAGCGGGCAGCGAGGAGGCCTTTGTGGAGCTCATGAACGAGCGCGCGGCCGCTCTCGGCCTTGCCAATACGCACTTTACCAACTGCACAGGCCTCTTCGACGACGCGGAGCACTACAGCAGCGCCCTCGACCTCGCCGTCATGAGCCGCGAGCTGCTGCGCCACGAGTGGATAAGGGACTACACCACCGTCTGGACGGACAGCATCCGCGGCGGCGAGTTCGGCCTTGCGAACACCAACAAGCTTTTGCGCAGCCTGCCCGGCTGCACGGGGCTCAAGACCGGCTGGACGGACGCCGCCGGCTACTGCGTGGCCGCCAGCTGCGAGCGCGAGGGGACCGAGTACGTCGCCGTCATCATGGGCGCGGAGAGCTCCGAGAGCCGGAACGCCGACGCCGCGGCGCTTATCGAGTACGCCTTCGCCAATTACGCCCTCTGCCCCGCGGCGGAGAGCGCCCTGCCGCCCGTGCGCGTGGCCGGCGGGACGGCGGACAGCGTGCAGCCCGTTGCGGCGGGGGAGGGCCGTGTGCTGCTGCCGCGCGCCCAGGCGCTCTCGCTCGAGCGGCATGTCGAGCTGCCCGGCAGCGTGAGCGCGCCCGTGGAGGCCGGCGCGCGGCTGGGCACCATCACCCTCGTCTCCGGCGGCGAGACGGTGGCCTCCGTGCCGCTGACGGCCGCGAACGCGGTCGATCGCCTGGGCGCGGGCGGGGCGATGCTGGCCCTGCTGCGCGCGCTGCTGAGAGTTCCCGCCTGAGAACCGCCCTCTCCCCTCCACTCCGGGCGCGGATTTGGCGGAATTTTGGCGGGCATCCACCACTTTTGTCGAATCGGCTGGTAATTTATACTTGTATTCCGGCGAAAATGTAGTATAATTCTCTGTAGGTGTGTAACCGCCTGCTCTAAAGATTCTAAAGACAAGGACTGAGGAATTATGGTTAAAGTCGACCTCACCGGCTGCGCGACGTTTTTTGACGCCTCCGGCCCGGATTTTGCCGCCGCCGCCGCGGCGCACAGGATGCTCAGCGAAAAGACCGGCAAGGGCGCGGAGTTCACCGGCTGGACCAGCCTTCCGCAGGACATAAGGCGCCGGGAGCTCAAGGGCATACTCTCCATCGCGAACAAGATCCGCTCCCGCTCCAAGGCGCTGGTCGTCGTTGGAATAGGCGGCTCCTATCTCGGCGCGCGCGGCGCCATCGAGCTGCTGCGCCCCTACGCCAAGGAGGGCGACACCCGCGTCTTCTTCGTCGGCAACGGCCTGAGCGCCGACTACATCAACGGCGTCATTGAGCAGCTCGGCGACGACGACTTCGACGTCAACGTTATCAGCAAGTCCGGCACCACGCTCGAGCCGGCGCTCTCCTTCCGCGTCTTCCGCCAGCTGCTCGAGAAGAAATACGGCTCTTCGGCCAAGCGGCACATCTTCGCCACCACGGACGCCAACCGCGGCGTGCTGCACGACCTGGCCCGCGCCGAGGGCTGGGAGCGCTTTGTCGTGCCCGACGACGTGGGCGGGCGCTACAGCGTGCTCTCCGCCGTGGGCCTGCTGCCCATGGCAGTGGCCGGCATCGACGTGCAGGCGGTCATAGACGCCGCCATAGAGACCTTCCAGGCCCTCGACCTCAGGAGCCCGGAGAACCCCGCCTGGCAGTACGCCGCCGCGCGCCAGCACCTCTACGGCCGCGGCTACGGCATCGAGCTGCTCGCCTGCTACGAGCCCAGCTTCAGGTTCATGGCCGAGTGGTGCAAGCAGCTCTACGGCGAGAGCGAGGGGAAGAACGGCATCGGCATCTACCCCGACAGCCTCGAGTACACCGCCGACCTGCACTCCATGGGCCAGTACATCCAGGACGGCCCGCGCACCATGTTCGAGACGGTCGTCAGCTTTGAGCAGCCGCTCACGGAGCTCAAGGTGCCCTTCGTCATGGGCGACGGCGACAAGCTCAACTATCTGGCCGGGCGCGACTTCGACTCCGTCTGCTTCACCGCGCGCGAGGCGGTCAAGGCCGCGCACATCGCCGGCGGCGTGCCCAACATCGGCGTCAGCTTTGAAAAGCGCGACGAGCGCGGCTTCGCCGAGCTGGTCTGCTTCTTCGAGCAGGCCTGCGCGATAAGCGGCTATATGTCCGGCGTCAACCCCTTCGACCAGCCGGGCGTGGAGGCCTATAAGAAGAACATGTTCAGGATGCTCGGAAAGCCCGAATAATCCCGCGGATGCAGCAAGCCCCCGGCCCGCGCCGGGGGCTTTTTCGTCCCCGGGGCGCCGATTGCGTTAACAGATTTAAAACTTTATTTTTACATGTTGCACTCTGACGATAAAAATGGTATGCTTTAAGTAACCTGAGCAAGCAGCCCCGGCTGCGACTCTAATAAAAAAGGAGCGTGACTAGCATGGTCAAGGTTATTGTGGGCCTGAAGGGCTCCGGCAAGACGAAGCAGCTCGTCGAGCTGGTGAGGAAGGCTGTCGACGAGGAGCAGGGAGACGTCATCTGCATTGAGAAGGACAGGGCCCTCACCTATGACATCCCGTATCAGGCCCGCCTCATCTACGCCAGCGACTATCAGATTGGCACCTTCGAATTCATGAAAGGCTTCATCAGCGGCCTTCGCGCGGGAAATTACGACATTTCCCATATATTTATCGATAACTTCCACAAGCTCTTCAACCAGAGCACCGAGGGCGAGACCGTCGCCTTCCTCGACTGGCTGGCCAGCTTCGCCGAGACCGAGGGTATCCGCTTCACCATCACCATGACCGCGGACCCCGACACCCTGGGCGAGGACATCAAGAAGTACATGGCCTGACGCGAGCATGAGAAAAGACCAGCCCTTGCGGCTGGTCTTTTTTTGTCCCTGTCAGCGCCGCGGCGCTCAGGCCGCGGCGGCGGTTATGGGATTTTTGAGCGTCACTGCGCGGGCTATGGCGTAGAAGGCCGCGGCGAGCGCGAGGAAGGTGACGTTCATGTTGAGCGGGGCCTTGACCACCCAGACGAAGAAGGCCGTGACCGCGCCGGCGAGCCAGTCGAAGGATGTCGCGGCGTTGATGAAGAGGACGAAGGCCGCGCCGAGGGCGAGCGAGAATATCCACTTGCCGGCCTTGTTCAGCCGCCAGTAGACGAGCGAGAGCATCACGCCGCAGCCCGTGAAGGCGAGGCTCGCCGCCGTGCCGGTGAGGGCGCACAGGAGCATTTCACCGAGGGTGCCGGGCGTCATCTCGCGCAGGAAGGCCATGGAGTAGAGGTCGATTATGACGAGGTCTGTGTCCAGCAGCGCCCAGAGCTTGTAGAAGACTATGCAGCTGAGGTTCAGCAGCAGGGCCGTCAAAACCATGCAGGCGAGGTTCGCCATGAAGCTCGTCGTGCGCCCAGCGCCGTTCTGGATGCCCAGGCGCATGTCCTCGCGTATTGAGACAATCCCGAGCACGAACATGAAGATGACATAGGGCATGGTGAAGTTCATTGTGGCGTAGCTCTCGGTGACGCCGTCCGCGCTCTCCTCATAGCCGCCGAAGGTGACGATGCCGAAGTAGCTCAGCACGGTCAGCGCCACCATGACCAGCATGACCACGCCGCCGGAAATCAGGCAGTCGCGCATGCGGTATTTGAAAATAGCTGCGAATTTCATTTAGCTTCCCTCCTGTCGGCCTCGTTCATGAGGCTGATGAAGTAGTCCTGCAAATCCATGCCGGCGAACTCGAGCCCCGCGGGCGCTTCGCCCTCCGGCTCGCCCTCGACGCAGGCGGTCTTGAGCCCGCCGAGGCTGTTGGCGTTGAGCACGTGCCGCCCGGCGCAGTAGGCGTCGACGGCGGCGGCCGGGCCGCTCACCTGATAGGCCGCGCCGGTGAGGGCGGCGGTGTCCATGTCGCGCAGGATGCGCCCCGAGTGGATTATGACCGCGTGGCTTATGAGGCTCGCCGCCTCCTGGATGAGGTGGGTGGAGAGGATGACGGTCTGCTCCGTATCCGCGGCGCGCTCCATGAGCAGGCGGTAGAAGAGGTCGCGGTGCTGCGCGTCGAGGCCAAGCACCGGCTCGTCGAATATGTCGTAGGGCGTGCCCACGGCCAGCGCCAGCGTGAGGCGGAAGATGCTCGCGTAGCCGGTCGAGAGGCTCTTGACCTTCTTTTTGAGCGGCAGCTCGAAGCGCTTCGCGACGCTCAGCGCGTAGTCCATGTCAAAGCCGGGGTAGAAGCTCCGGGTGAGCCTGAACGCGGGCTCGACCTTCATGCTGTCCGGGAAGAGGTTGGCCTCGGCCATCATGTAGACCTTTCCCAGCGCGCGGTCGCTGCCCGGCGCGCGCTCTCCGTCTATGAGCACCTCGCCGCTGTCGGCGAAGATGCGGTTGGTTATCACGTTCATCATCGTCGTCTTGCCCGCGCCGTTCGCGCCGAGCAGGCCGTAGACTATCCCGCCGCCGAAGCTGACGGAGACCTTGTCGAGCGCGGTCGTGGCGCCGTAGCGCTTGGTGACGCCCTTTAATTCTATTGCCATAAGTATTACTCCTTTTCCTCATAGGCTCTGGCAGTCAGCTCCGCCAGCTCGCCGCTCGTGAGGCCCAGCGCTTTGGCCTCCCGCGCAACGGGCAGCACGCGCTCGGAATAGAAGCTCTCCCGCCGCCTGGCCAGCAGCTTTGAGCGCGCTCCCGTCGATACGAACATGCCGACGCCCCGCTTTTTATACACGAGGCCCTCGTCGACCAGAAGGTTGATGCCCTTGAGAGCCGTGGCCGGGTTGATCTTCAGCGCCGCGGAGTATTCCGTGATAGAGGGTATCTGCCCCTCCTCGGGAAAGGCGCCGGAGATAATGCCCTCCTCCAGCATCTCCGCCAGCTGAAGGAAGATGGGCCTTGTGCCGTCAAAACCCGCCATGTGCTCACCTCCTTGTTAGTCGGTTAGTTACTTGACTAATTAACCGCAAGACCAATATACCTCAGACCGGCCCTGTTGTCAAGGGGGAGTTTGAAAAAATTTTTCGTGGGTTTTCGCGCCGGGCGGTGTATTATAGGGTAGACAGGAAGGGAGGTGAGGACATGGACGACAAAAGGCTCGACGCGCTCATAGCCTCGGCGCTGCCGACAGCCCCGCCGGAGAAGGTCGCCCGCGCGGTGACGCCCTGGCGCAGGGCGATGCTGGAGGTCATATTCGGCGTCGCCTTCACGATGATAGGCGTCGGCTGGGGAATACTGCGCTATGCGCTGCCCTTCGCGGGGGCGCTGCTGCTGCTGTTGGGCTTCCGCGCGCTGCGCCGCGCCAACGTGTGCTTCGCCGCCTGCCATGTGCTCGCCGCCATTATGACCGCGCTGAGCTCGCTCTCGCTGGCCGCGGACTCGCTGCTGCCCATGTACCTGCCCGGCTGGCTGCCCGCCGCGCTGGGCTATTCGCGCACGGCGGCCTTCGCCGCGCTGCTCGTGCTCTTCTATCTGGCGCTTCGCCGCCTTAGCCGGGACGCGGGACAGACGCAGAAGGCCACGGCCGCCGCGGCGCTCGTCTGCCTCTACGCGCTCACGTGGCTGCTGGCCGGCCTGGACGGCGGGGGGGGCGCGCCGGCCTGGCTGCTGCTCGCCGCATACCTTGTCTCCTTCTGGCTGCTCTGGAGGCTGGCCCGGGAGCTGGAGGAGGCGGGCTACGCCCTCGAGAGCGCGCCCGTGCGCGTAAGCGGCCGGCTGCTCGCGCTCATTATAAGCGCCGCCGTGCTGCTCGCCGTCGCGCTGGGCCTGAGCTTCGGCGACAAATACCCCATGGACTGGCATCGCGCGGAGGAAAACGGCGCGGCGGAGCTGCGCGCGGAGCTCGCGGAGCTCGGCTTCCCCGAGGACGTGCTCGCCGACCTCACGGACGAGGAGCTGCGCACGATGGAGGGCGCGCGGTACGTGATGACGCGCTATTTCGACACGCCCAAGGGCGGCTACGCGAGCGGCAGCTTTGAAAATCTCGCCATGACCTCCGTCGCCGTGCGCCTGCCCACCGAGGCGCCCAGCTGGCGCGTGGTGGTACACTTCCGCTGGAAGGAGGCCCCCGGCTTCTACGGCACGGAGGCCTTCAGCGCCCGGCTCAACGAGGGCTGCATCGGCCGCGGCTTCGCCGCGCGGGGGCCATACTCGGGCCGCGTGCTCTACGACGAGGATGGGGAGACCTTCGCCTCCGGCTACTACAGCCTGCGCAGGGCAGTGGACGCGGATAACCTCGATTTCTTCGGCGTGGCGGCCGACAGCCTCACCGGGCTCATGAGCTTCCCCGACCGCGGGGAGAACCAGCGCGGCTACCTTATCTACACGCAGTACGAGACGGAGCCGGACGACGCCAACTCGCACATATACACGCAGCCGCACTACGACCGGGTCGTAACGCCCCTCGCCTATCCGGCGAGCGAGGCGCTCAGCCCGCGCGCACCGGCATTGATGGACACGGACAAGGCCTACAGATACGTCTTCAACGACGTGCCGCCCTGGCGGCTGTGGGAATACGAGGGACCGGAAACAGAGGGGGTGAGCTGATGCACGAGAAAGAGGTAATCGAACTCATAAGAGCGCGCGACGAGAGCGGCGTCACGGCGCTGCTGACGCACTTTGGCCCGCTCATGCGCTACGTTATCGCGCCCATACTCCCCGACGCGGCCGACCGCGAGGAGTGCCTCAGCGAGTGCTGCATGAAGGTCTGGGACGGCATTGGCGGCTTTGACCCCGAACGGGGCGGCTGGACGGCCTGGCTGACCGCCATCGCGCGCAACACGGCGCTCAACCGCGCGCGGCGCGAGCGGCGCGGCCACGCCTCGCTCGACGAGCTGGACGAGAATACGCCCTCCGCCGCGCTCACGCCCGAGGAGGCGCTGCTGCTCAATGAGCAGCGGCTGGCCCTGCGCCGCGCCATCGAGGAGCTGAGCGCGCCCGAGCGCAATCTCTTCTACCGCAAATACTACTACCTGCAATCCAGCGCGCAGATAGCCGCCGAGCTGGGCTCCACCGTGCGCGGCGTCGAGGGGAGGCTCCACCGCCTGCGCAAGAAGCTGCGAAGCAGGCTGGGAGGTGAGCGCTATGAGTGATGACGCCCGCCTGGACGCGCTCATAGAGAGCGCCCTGCCCCCCGAGCCGCCCGACGACGTGCCGTCGCGCGTCACGCCCTGGCGGCGGGCAATGTGCCAGATACTCTGGGGCATCGGCCTGCGCGCGGTCACCTTCAGCTTCTTCGCCCTCGACTACATCCTCCCCGGCCTCGGCTTCCTCCTGATGCTCTGCGGGAGCCGCACGCTGCGGCGCGTCAACGCCTGCTTCCGGGCCCTCCACCTTGTCACGGCGCTGGAGTGCGCGCTCTTTGTCTCCGCGCTGGCGGCGCAGTGCGCAGCCCTCAGCCCCGACTGGGTCAGCTCCGCGGTGGGCTATGCCATGCTGCCCATGCAGCTGCTCGTGACTCTGCTGCTCTGGGGCGGGATACGCGGCGTGCAGGCCAGCGCGGGCCTCGAGCCCCACGCCCCGGCGGCTATATGGCTGCTGGTCTGGTACCTGCTGCTGACCGCGGCGGGCCTCGCCGGCGGGCAGCTGGGCTGGATAGGCGCGATACTCTTCCTCGGCGCCTTCGCGCTCATTATCCGCAGCCTCTACAAGCTCTACTCCGCCCTCGACGAGGCGGGCTACGCAGTCGAGGCCGCGCCGGGCCGCATCTCCAACCTCGCGCTGGCCATCGGCGTCACCGCGCTCACCGCCGCGCTGATGCTCTGCGGCTGGCTTTTCCTCTCGCGCTATCCCATGGACTGGCAGAGTGCGGAGGAAAACGGCGAGAGCGCCGTGCGCACGGAGCTCGCGGAGCTGGGCTTCCCCGAGGACGTGCTCGCCGACCTCACGGACGAGGACGCCGCCCGATGCGCCGGGGCGCTGGCCGTCTACTGCCACAGTGAGCTCAACCCCGTCAACGAGGGCCGCGAGGAGATCACCCGGCGCGCCGACGGAGTCAGGGTACAATCCACCGTCTACGACGTGAAGGAGCTGCGGAGCACCGCAGTGGCCGTCGAGCTGCCGGAGGGCCGCTGGGTGGTCTTCCACCACTTCCGCTGGGTCGAGCCGGTCAGCTTCTACGGCAGCGAGGCCATAAAGATATGGTCGCAGGTCATGGACAGCGACGGCTGGGCCCGCGTGGGCGAGCCCGGCGGGCGCGTGCTCTGTGACAGGGACGGCGGGACGCTCTCGGCGGACTTCCGCTTCCTCGGCGAGCTGAGCTACAGCTATGAGAGCATGTTCTTCGGCCGGCAGGAGGGCAGCAATCTCTTCGCCGCCTTCTCCGCTCCGCTGCGGGCGGAGGGCCTGCGCGGCTACGTCTGCTACGAGGCGCTCTCGCTGGAGGACGGCTGGATCTTTGACAGCTGGATGGACTACACCCACCAGCTCACGCCCTTCCAGCTCCCGGCAAGGACCGCGCTGGACAAGGCCACGCAGGGCAGCTGGAACCGCGACGGCGCCTTCCTCACCGTCCAGACCGCGTTCCACTTCGATCCCGGCAGCGACGCGCCGGGCGAAATAGAATACTGACCAGAACAGGGCCGCTCTTCGCGGCCCTGTTGCCTTTGCTTGACAGGCTTTGATATAATAGCAGCAGCAAAATCCACCGGAGGGCAGCCATGTCTGACTACATCATCCCCGCCGGCTACGGCGAGGCCGAATACATCGACAAGAAATCCCGCTTCATCGGCCAGGTGCGGCACGCCGAGAGCGTCTCGGAGGCGATGGCCTTCGTCGAGTCCGTGCGCAAAAAGTACGCCGACGCCACGCACAACGTCTGGGCCTACGTCCTCGCCGACGGTCAGATGCGCTGGTCGGACGACGGCGAGCCGGGCGGCACCAGCGGCCAGCCGACGCTCAACGTCTTCCGCTCCGCCGGCGTGGCGGACGTGGTCTGCGTGGTGACGCGCTACTTTGGCGGCACGCTGCTGGGCTCCGGCGGACTGGTGCGCGCCTACTCAAAGGCCGCGTCGCTGGCCCTGGCCGCGGCGGGCCGCGCGCGCATGGCCGAGTGGGAGCGGGCCGTCATCGACTGCGGCTATCCGCTCTATGAGCGCCTGAGGCGCGTGCTGGACGCCGCCGGGGCCGCGGACATCGACGCCGCCTTCGCCGAGCGCGTCACGGTCAGCTGCCTGCTGCCCGCCGGCATGGCCGGGGCACTGGAGGGGCGCCTGAACGAGCTCAGCGCCGGCAGCGCGCGCATGAGCATAACCGGCAGCGTATTCCGCCCCCAAAAGCTGGAGGACTAACCGCCTCGCGGCCGGCGCCACAGCTACTCTTAAATGACAGGCAAACGCAGATAACCCGCCGTCTCCGGCGGGTTATCTGCTCATTTTATAGCCTCTTGCCCATGCTATCGCTTCCATTCAAGATTTTATTGACATGTCTTACCGCGGCGCTATAATTGTATCATATACATGGTCAATTACAAGTACCCACATTTTTGTAAGGTACTATCCCTCAGAAAAGCGTGAGCCGATGATAAAAAACTACATTGAAAAGGCCAACTTCGAGGACACGGGCTTCCACTACACCCTCTCGCTCATCAGCGGGAAGTACAAAATGGTGATACTCTACTGCCTCATGGAGTTCGAGCCCGTGCGCTTTAACGAGATGCGCCGCTACATCAAAACCATCTCGGACAAGACCCTCAGCGCCAGCCTGAAGGAGCTGGAGAGCGACGGGCTCGTCTCGCGGCGCGAGTACCCGCAGATCCCGCCGAAGGTCGAGTACCGGCTCACCGAGCGCGGCAGGTCGCTCATGCGCGTGCTCGACGAGCTCTGCACCTGGGGCGAGCAGAACCGGCCGGGAAGTGAAAAGGGCTGAGAGGCTTTGCCTCTCAGCCCTTTTCTCATTTCAGCTTCCGCCGCAGGTAAACCATGTCGGCGAGCCGCACCCCGCCCTCATAGATGGGCTTGTCATAGTGCTCGGTGAAGAAGTTTTTCACCCGGTGCGAGTATGTAAAGCCGCAGCTCTCATAGAAGGGCAGCGTGAACGGGCTCTCGCCGGTGCCTGCCTGGAGGACGTCGAAGCTGTCCGAATAGCGCCCGGCGACGTACTCTATCAGCGCGCGGCCGAGGCCGTGGCGCTGCCATGCGGGCGCGACGGCGAGGCTCTTTATCTCCAGCACTCCCCCGCCCTCGTCGGTGACGAGTATCTCGCCCAGCGCGCGGCCCAGGTCGCTGGCTATGAACAGCGTGCCGCGGTCGATATAGCTCTCAATCATGCGCGGCGACTCGTCGGCCAGCAGCAGCAAATCCAGATACTGCCGCTTGTCGCCGCAGACCTCGTAGATGTCCATGCCTCAGCTCTGCTCCGCCGTGACCGCGTAGCCCGCCGAGGTGAGCGCGGCTATGAGCGAGCGGCCGTGCTCCTCGCCGCCGACCTCGCAGGCGACGTGGACGAGTATCTCGTTGGGCCCGAGGACGCTCGAGAGGCGGTCGTGGTCTATCTCGAGGATGTTCGCGCCGGTGGCGGCGACGACCTGCAGCAGGCCGATGAGCTTGCCGGGCGCGTCCGGCATGCGGGTGGTGAACTTCATGCGGCGGTGGCGGGAGACAAGGCCCTGGTCGATGACGCGGTGGATGAAGCTCACGTCGATGTTGCCGCCCGAGAGCAGGCAGACCGTGCGCTTGTCGCGGCCGTCAACCTTGCCGGAGAGCACGGCGGCGAGGCTGCTCGCGCCGGAGGGCTCGACTATCTGCTTGGTGCGTTCCATGAGCAGCAGTATCGCGGCGGAAATCTCGTTGTCGCTGACCGTGACCATGTCGTCGGCGGATTTGAGTATCATCTCCACGGTGTGCTCGCCCGGGTTGCCGACCGCGATGCCGTCGGCGATGGTGGAGACGCCGTCGGTGGTCATGTGTTTGCCGGCCTTAAAGCTCTGATAGACCGCGCTCGCGCCCTCGGCCTGTACGCCCACCACGCGCACGCGCGGGTTGACCTGCTTGATGCAGGCCGCGACGCCGCTCAGGAGCCCGCCGCCGCCCACCGGCACGACCACCGTGTCCACCGTGGGCAGCTCGCGCAGTATCTCCAGCGCCACGGTGCCCTGCCCGGCCATGACCTCGTAGTCGTCGAAGGGGTGCAGGAAGGTCGCTCCCTCGGCCTCGCAAATCTCCATGGCCCTGGCGTAGGCCTCGTCGTAGCAGTCGCCGTAGAGCACGACCTTCGCGCCGTAGCCCTCGGTCGCCTGCACCTTGGCGATGGGCGCGGCCTTGGGCATTACGATGGTGGCCGGGATGCCGTGGCTGTGCGCGGCGAAGGCCACGCCCTGGGCGTGGTTGCCGGCGCTGGAGGCGACGACCGCCCTGACCTCGCCGCGCTCGACCAGCGCGCCTATCTTGTTGGCCGCGCCGCGTATCTTGAACGAGCCGGTCTTCTGCCGGTTCTCGCACTTGAGCCAGACCTCGCCGCCCGCCATCGCGGAGAAGGTGCTCGAGCAGACGAGCTCCGTCTTGTGGACTATCCCCTCGAGCCGCTTGGCGGCGCGCTCGAAATCACGCAGTGTAAGGTCCATAATATACCTCCCATGTCCGTGAATTGCGGACTTTTCCTGTTTAGATATTATACTCTCCCCGCGCTCAAGTCAACACTTATCACAAAATTCACGTTCAAAATATACGTTTGTCCGTCTATGGTGTACAAGCGCGCCTTATCTGCCGGGGCCGCGGCCCCGGCGAGCCCGGCGGGAGCGGAAAGCACTTCGACGCCGCTGCCCGGCGGCTGTGGTATACTCACATTACCACATTGAAAAAGAAAGGGTGGAACCATGAAAAAATTCTTTGCCATCATCCTTGCGCTGGCGCTGGTGCTCTCGCTGGCGCCGGGGGCGCTGGCCGCGAACGACGAGGCCCTCGAGGCCGCCAACGCGCTCTATGAGATGGGCCTCTTCAAGGGCACCGGCACCAACGCCGACGGCACGCCCGTCTTCGAGCTCGACCGCGCGCCGACGCGTAACGAGGCGGTCACCATGCTCGTGCGCCTGCTGGGCCTCGAGGACCCGGCCCTCGCCGGCGAGTGGACTACCCCCTTCACCGACGTCCCCGAGTGGGCCGAGCCCTACGTGGGCATCGCCTACACCCGCGGCGTGACCAACGGCGTCGCGGCGGACAGCTTCGGCGGCAGCGCCAACGTCTCCGCCTCCGAGTACCTCACCTTCGTGCTGCGCGCGCTGGGCTATGAGAGCGGAGCCGACTTCGCCTGGGACGCCGCCTGGGAGCTCTCCGACAAGATTGGCCTCACGGACGGCGAGTACAGCGCCGAGACCGCGAGCTTCACCCGCGGCGACGTGGCTGTCATCTCCTTCAACGCCCTCTTCTGCACCGTCAAGGGCGGCGACACCATGCTCTCGGAGCGCATCGCCAACCCGCTCACCGCCTATGAGGCCGAGGGCCTGGCCACCGTCTACATGCCCGACAGCGAGATTTACTACTCTGAGCCCATCGACGACGAGATCGCCGGCACGAGAGTCTTTGTCAGCTGGGGAGAAGACGCTGTTTTCTTGCTGGATTTCTATCCCGCCGCCTCCATCACCGCCGCGGGCTATGACTTATCCGAAACCGTGGAGGAATTAGTGGCCTCCGATCCCGACTATGCCGGAAGCGCAGGCTATGACGAGTTCGGCAACTACGCCACTGAGTTCACGGAGGACGGACTCGCCTATTATATGACCTTTTATATCGGCGACGGCTTCCTCGCCGTGCAGACCTTCGTCGCCGTGGAGGACATCATGTCCGGCCTCGAGCCCGGCTACTGGATTTCCCTCACCGAGTTCGCCTGAGGCTTGAAGAATGGGGCAGGTACTTTTCGTACCTGCCCCTTTTTTGCCGCAGCGCGGGAGAAGCAGAGCTTGACTTTGCCGTGCTCAGTGGTATAGTAAATACAGAATATGTAATTGGAGGCGGCGTCAATGGTGAAGCGGCGCTATTTTGGCCCCATGCTGAGGGCACAGGCGAGATGGCTGAACAAAATGTCAGCACAGGGCTGGCGTCTGGCCGGCGCGGGCAAGCTGGATTACAGCTTCATACCCTGCGAGCCCGGCGAATACCAGTACGCCGTGGCATACGTCGGCAATATGTCCCGCGCCCGAGGCGAGGAGTTCGCAAGCCGTCTCGCGCTGCTCGGCTATAAGACCTGGTTCAAGAACGTTAATCTGCAGTGGTCGCGCGGCAAGGTACAATGGAACCCCGCCGGCGAGCCCGGCGCGAGGCTTGTATCCGAGCGCACGACGCTTGACCGAGAGCTGCTCATAGTCGAGCGCCGCGCCGAACCGGGCGAGTTCCGGCTCTGCACGGTCGAAGAAGAGCTTGAGGCCCTGCGCGGTATGCGCCGCCGCTGCCTTTATGCTTCGCTCGTCTTCGCCGCGCTCGGCGCGCTGGCCCTTGTGCTTGGGGTATGCACGCCGCTGCAGAGCCTCGCCCTCTGGGCCTTCGCCGCAATATTCGCCGTGCCCTGCGCGGTGTACAGCCTGAGGATACGGAAGCTGAAAAAATAACAGCCCGCAGATTTTTCTGCGGGCTGTTCGCTTAATAGCTGTAGTTGTGGGCTTTCTGCAGCACCATGTCCTTGACCTTCAGCAGTCTCACCTTGGTCGAGTTCTCGTTCTCGGCGAGCTTCATGGAGATGTAGTGGATGTTCTCCTCCAGCTCGGGGATCATGACGTACTCGAGGGCGTTGACGCGCCGGCGGGTCTTTTCTATCTCCTCGGCCATCAGCTGCATGGATTTCTCCACCTGCGCGAGCTCGAGCATGTCCTCGAACACGCGGGCCAGCTTCTCCAGCGCGTCGTCGAGCTCGCCGCTCGTCTGCGCGAAGCCGTAGGGATATATCTCGCTCGGGTCGTTGTTCTTGGTGCGGAAGGTGTACTCGGGGACGTTGACGCTCATCACGTTTTTGAACTTCATGCCCAGCTCCACGCTCTGGCGCGGATAGAGCAGGCTCTGTTCGAGCATCTCGGGGCTCATGATGGCGCTGGCCACCGTGAGCGAGGCGAAGGCGCCGGTCATCCCGTCCTCGACCTTCTTGCGAAGCTCCTTGTTCTTCTTGACGACGTCCATGAACTGGCGCATCAGCTCGTCGCGCTTGTCCTTGAGCAGCTTGTGCCCGCGCCGGGCCGTCTGCAGGCGGCCCTTGAGCTGATTGAGCACCATTCTGGTCGGAGTAACTGCGGATTTAGGCATTACTTCACCGCCTTACTCTTCGTCTTTGGGCAGATACTTCTCGATGTACTCGGGCTTGATACGCTTGAGCTCCTTCTTGGGCAGGATCTTCAGCAGCTCCCAGCCGAGGTCGAGCGTCTCTTCAATGGTACGGTTGGTCTCGTTGCCCTGGTTGACGTAGCGCTTCTCGAACTCGTCGGCGAACTTGGCGTAGAGCTTGTCGTCGTCGCTGAGAGCGGCCTCGCCCAGTATGGTCATGAGCTCCTTGGCGTCCTTGCCGCGGGCGTAGGCGGAGAAGAGCTGGTTCATGGTGCCGGAGTGGTCCTCGCGGGTCTTGCCCTCGCCGATGCCCTTGTCCTTCAGACGGCTCAGGCTGGGCAGGACGTCGACCGGCGGGACGATGCCCTTGCGGTGCAGCTCGCGGGAGAGGATGATCTGGCCCTCGGTGATGTAGCCGGTGAGGTCGGGGATCGGGTGGGTCTTGTCGTCCTCGGGCATGGTCA
>CALWYR010000070.1 GCA_944385805.1 uncultured Oscillospiraceae bacterium | reverse complement strand
CCCCCCGCGCCCTCGCGCGGGAGGCGCCCCGCCCCGGGTGACGGGGAATCCCTCCGTCCGGGGCCGCCCGGCTTCAGCCGGCCCCGGACGGCGCGCCGCCGGGGCTTATACCTCCTTTTCCACCACGGCGCTGGGGTACTTCGTATCGCTGCAGGCGTAGGCCCTCAGCACCTGGCCGTCGGCCAGGGTCACGCTGCCGCCGGAGCTCACCTGCTCGCGGGAGGCGCTGTAGCGCGGGTCGCTGCCGTCGACGGTGTAATAGATGTCCGCGCCCTCGGCGGTGAGGCTGACGGTGCTGCCGCTGCCGCCGAAGGTGGGCGCGGCCTGGACGCTGCCGCTCGCGCAGTAGACATAGACGCCGTCGCACTTCTCGGCGAGGACGCCGGCCCAGTAGCGCACGCGGCCCTCAATGACGTTGCCGTCTATGCCCATGGGGTCCTTCTGTATCTTGTACTTGGCCAGCTTCTGCACGAAGGGGCAGGCGTCCTTGTGCTGGAGTATGAAGTAGACGTTCTCGGGCATGTCCCCGTCGGGCACGACGCGCACGTCGAAGCCGGCCACGCGCGGCAGGCGGTTCTCGCTCAGGGCCTCGCTGCCCAGCCGCTCGAGATAGGTGAGGTTGGCGAGGTTGGGCAGCATGGCGGCGTAGGTCTCGGCGATGAAGATGCTGCGGCCCCTCTTGGGCACGTGGTGGTTGTTCATGTAGCTCGCGCCGGCCTGGATGAGGCCCAGGATGGTGTCCGCCGTGGGCGCGGCGCCGCCGGCGACCTTGCCCGCGCCGTAGACCCACTTGCCGAAGACGTAGCTCTCCACCTCGGGTATCACCACGTCGCGTATCTGCACGTGCAGGCGCGCCGAGGCGTCCTTGACGTTGTACTGGTCCTGGGCGTTGCCCTCGTCGATGGAGCCGGTGAAGGAGCGGTCGCGGTCTATCCTGAAGGTCTGCACCCTGTCGCCCAGCTCCTCCACGCTGCCGTAGCGGGAGGTCCCGGAGGGGTTGTAGTCGTTCATCGCCATCTTGTCGACGGAGTAGACCGAGACCTCGTTGACGCCCGTGAACTCCACGCGGTTGCTCACCGCGCCCGCCAGCAGGCACTCGTGCTCAAAGGCGTCGTCGACATACTTGGAAAACTTGGATGCAAGGTTAACTGCCATAAAAATCTCCTCTCAAATTACAATATTTTGTTCGTTTCCCGGCATAAAAAATGCCGGCTGCCCCCAAAGGCGCGGTGAAAGGTGCGAAAATTACAAAACTCAGGCACTCACACCGAGCCCCAGCCGTCTGCGGCCGGGTCGGAGGCGGCCTCGCCGCCGTCGCTGCCGCAGCTGCCGGTACTGCGCAGGGCGTTGGTCTGCGCCTGCTTCGTCTCGGCGAGCTGGGCCTCCAGCGCGCGGATGCGCTGCGCCTGCGACTCGGCCTCTGAGCGCGCCCGCTCGCCGTCATAGGCCGCGAGCAGGCTCTCCCCCGCGCGCACGCGCTCCCACACCCGGTCAGGTATGGCCCTCGTGTCGCGCATGAGCTCCGCGGCGACCTCGGGGTGCGCGTCGACGAACTCGCGCGCGGCCCTGCGGCGCCGCTCCGCCGGCGAGGCCTCGCCGCTCTCCGCGCCGGTCTGCGCGGCGCGGCTGCGCCTCACCCTTTCCAGTGCCGCCTCATAGCTGAGCTCCTCCCTCCCGGCGAGCTCCCTCGCCTCGGCCTCGTCGCGCCGGGCGCGCAGCGCCTCGAGCTCCGTGCGCGCGCTCTCGAGCTTTGCGCGGACGCGGTCATAGTCGAGCCCCTTCTGCGCCAGCTCCACGACGCGCCCGCGCCCCACGGACACGGTCTCGTCGAGGTGCTTGAGCGTGAAGCTCTCCTCCCCGCCCTGCGGGACAGCCTCCGCCGCGGCCAGGTCCGCCGCCGCTTCGGCCTCCCCCTCCTCCGAATCCACGACCCCGTCCATAACCTCAACGGCGTCTATTTTCCAGTCCTCCATAATATTACCTCCCGAAAATTGATCTCAGCCCACCGGCTGGACGGCGGCCGCCGCGCTCTCGCGCGCCCGCGCCGCTTTTATGAGCCCCTCCCTGTCGGTCACGTACTCGTCCGGTATGCGCTCGAGGTACTCGACTATGCCGATGTGCCCGGCCGCGAGCAGGTTGTCGAGGGTCTGGGCGCTGGCGATTTCGCTCCAGTAGGCGCTCGCGCCCGCCTCCAGCTTGAGCAGCATGGGTATGTCCGCGAGCTGCGAGAAGTCGAAGGGCAGCACCATGTGCCCGGCGGCGTTGAGCGGCAGCGCCTCGGCGGCGAAGTCTATGAGCTCGGCGGGTACCTCCTCCGCCGGGTCGAGCTCCACCGGCCTCACGCCGTAGTACGCGGCCATGAAGTCGAGGTAGATCGCGCCCAGCTCCTCGATGCTCTGGTAGAGGTTCTGGCGCGTGAGCTCGTTGGGCGTCGCGGCGGCGCGCTGGAGCGCGATGATGGCGCTGGTGTTGTCCGGCCTCGCGTCGCCGAGGGCCACGCTGGTGGCGCCGAGGTTCGACTGCGTCATCTCCTGCGTGAGCTCGATGAACTGCGCGATCTGCGGCGAGACCTGCGCGGGGTCGAGTATGCGCGCGACGCCCGTGACGTCCCCGCCATTGACGCCTATCGCCCGGCCTATGCCGTTGTCCCACTTGGCCACGCGCGTGCGGTCATAGACGACCTTGGGGTAGGCGGTGGTCATCAGCGAGATCATGGTCATGGCGAAGAGCTTGTTGATGTATATCTGGTTGGGTATAAGTCCCGTGAGCATGGCCTGGCCGTGGTAGCTGTCCTGCACATAGTCCCAGCAGAGCCAGGTCACGGGGTAGAGCCTGAGCCCCAGGTCCCAGGCCGGGCGCAGCATGATCCCGCGGCAGCACTCGCAAGCCCAGACCGTGCCCGTCTCCGGCTCCTTCCAGAGCCGCAGTATGACGGTGGTCTTGTCGCCCGTCTCCTTGTAGCCGTCGAGGTACTGCTCGTCTGTGTCGGGCCTTATTTCCTCCCAGCGGCGGCAGCCGAGCCCCTTCGCCCTCTCGCGCAGTTTCTCGGTGAGCTCGCGCTTCTTGATGAGTATGTAGGGCTGGCTCTGCACGCGCCTGTCGGCGCAGTTGCCGAAGCCCACGCGGGTGTTCTGCACTATCTCGGTGACTATCGCGCCCCGGCGGCCGCCCGGCGCGGGCGCGTCGCTGTCCCAGTAGGTGTAGGTGGCCGCGTCGCCGTCGACGGCGGCGTTGCGCATGAACTCCTGCACCAGCTGCGGCAGCTTGTTGTGCTCAAAGAGCGAGTCGAACTGCGCGTTGACCACGTCCGCCGCGCGGATGAGCCTGCCCGAGCCGGAGGCCGCGTCCACCGGCGCCGCGCGCAGCTTTATCCGCTCGGAGGTGATGCTCGCCACGGTGAAGAGCGTCACGCGCTTGAGGAAGTTGAAGACCGGCGTGGGCAGTCCGTTGGACTCCACGCCCTCCCACTGCCTGCCGACGAAGAAGTTCTCGTTGACCCTCACGGTGTCGTCGAGCTGGATGGAGGCGTTGTAGTCGAGCATCCTGCCGTACTCGCGCCAGACGCTCTCCGCCGTGGGCGCGTTTTTGAGCTTCGTCACTGGGCCTCACCTCCCCTGCGCAGGAGCTCGCGCGTGCCGTAGGCGAGGATGTTGGCCACGCCGCGCTGGTATCGCTCCTGCTCGGCGTCCTCCTTTGTGCGCTCGCCCTGTGAGGGCGCCGCGCGCCCGGCCAGGGCCCTGAGCGCGGCCTCGATGCGGCCCAGCGCGCCCAGCGCCCGGTAGGAGAGCGCCGCCGTCGCCCCCAGCAGCGCCAGCGTGAGCGCCAGGAGCGCGATGATGATGATTTCCGCCATTTCAATACCCCCTGAAATTCAAATATGCGGCGGTCGGCTCACCGCCGTGGATAAACTCGTCGTAGTCCAGCTCCCCCTCGCCGGAGCGCGCGGCCTCCTCTGCCTCGGCCGCCAGCACGCGGCTGATGCAGTAGTACCTCACCGCGTCCACCCGGTGCGTTACCTCGTGCGGCTCCTTCGCGCAGTCGTTGGGGTTGAGCGCGTCGGACTGTATGTCCCGCAGGTCGTCAAAGGTCTGGCGGCAGCTCGTGAAGAACATCCGCGAGGGCTGCCCGCCGCGGCGCGGGGCCAGCATGTCCTTGACCATCATGTGCCCCTGCACGCGGCTGTTGTCCGCGCGCAGCAGCGGCGCGCCGCACTCGGCGAAGAGCTCCGCCATCGTGCGCCCCGAGTCCTTCTGCCGCGACCAGAGGTCGCCCGGCGCGAAGGTCGCCTCAATCTCCTCTCCCGGCAGGGTGCGCGCTAGTATCTCCCGCGCCGCCTCCTGCACTATGAGCCCGCTGCGCGCGTACTCGCGGTACATCCAGCTGCGCCCCTCCTCGTCGACGGCGAACCAGCAGCAGGCCAGCATGTCGAGGCCGTAGTCTATGCTGCGGTAGCGCTTCCAGCGCCGCGGTATCTGAAAGGGCTCGGCCATGTGCCTGTCCTCGCGCAGCTCGGGGAAATAGTTTCCGCCCAGCGCGTCCCACTCGCCGTAGCGGTAGGCGCGGCGCAGGTTCTCCGGCATGGCCGAGAGCATCCTCAGGTAGCCCGGCGAGGACTTGAGCAGCGCCGTGTTGTCCTCCACCGTGGCGGGGATGAAGACGTAGTCGTCCGGGTCCTCGTTCTCCTCAGGGTTCTCCCTGCCGCTTATGTAGTCGCGGTCAATGAAGAGCCGCTTGACCCAGCGGTGGCCGACGCCGCCCGGGTTGCAGGTGATGTAAAAGCGCTTGGGGAACTCATTGACGCCGCGCAGCAGCCCGCCGAGGAACTGGAAGGCGCGCCAGGTGAACTGCGTCGCCTCGTCGAGGAAAATCCAGTCGTACTCCTGGCCGTTGTACTCGAGCTCGCTCTGCTCCCCCGCCCAGTGCCCGAAGTGGATGAGGCTGCCGTTGACAAAATAGAGCGAGTGCAGCGAGCCGTTGTAGCTCGCGAGCGAGGGCTCTATCATCTTCAGCATGGGCTCTATGTGGTTGGACTGCAGCTCGGGGTAGGTGCGGCGCATTATGAGTATCCTTATGCCCGGGTAGTTGTAGGCGCCCAGCAGCGCCTTAGTTCTCACGGCCCAGGTCTTGCCGCCGCCCTTGGCCCCGCCGTAGCCCGTATAGAGCTTGCGGCTGGCGAAGAAGAGCTTCTGCTTCGGGTTGGCCTCGCCCGGGTTCCACTCCAGCGCGGCGCTCAATCCGCGGCTCCCCTTCCCACGCCGGCCAGGCATATCACCAGCCGCTGCTCGCGGCTGGCCGCCTTGTCGGCATAGCCGCCGTTCTTCTCCTGCTTGAGCGCGTTCATGCAGCCCGAGGCTCTGCCCGACTCGGTCACCATCTGGTTTTCCAGCCAGTCCATGCGCGCCAGCCGCGCCCGCTCAAACTCCTTTCTGAAGAGCCTGTCCTCGCCGAGGCGCAGATACTCCTCCTCGCTGAGCTCCAGCGCCAGCAGCATCCCCGCCTCCGTGGGGAAACGCCCTTCCTCCCTCCTCTGTTCAAAATAGCAGTCAATGCGCTCGCGCATCTCCGCCGCCCTCTGGGTCCTAGTCTTGCCCATTCGCTCACCTCCGTGTGCTTTATATTATACTCAAAATTTCGGATTTGTAAATACCTTTGTGCCATTATTTTTGACCTCATCACAATTTTCAGCGCATTAGCCAAGCGGCGATGCAGTCTTATTAAGCTCTTAACGTTTAACAATTTTCCTGTTGCGATTATTTAGTTCAAATCATCTGTTTAATGCGCCCGAGATTGCACATCCCACAGGACGAAGCCGCTCTTTTGGCGCTTTTACCGCGTTTTGTGCATTATGCCGAAGCGGCGGCGATTTACAATAATTCAAGCGCCGTGCGCGCGAAAAAATCCGGCCCCGTCAGCGACGGGGCCGGATTCACATATTTTTTTACTCCTCCTCGGCGGGCTCCGCGGGCTTTTTCTCCACGGCCCAGACGCCCTTGCGGCAGGCGCCGCACCTGGTGCAGTCGCGCGCGCAGCCGCGCCGGCGCTTCTGCTGCAAATTGCGCAGGGCGAAGGCCGACCACGCGATAATCCCGACGACGAATAGTACCTCAAACCAAATCACTTATATCACCAACCGTCCTATCTGATATACGAGCAGCGTCACCAGCCAGGCCACGCCGAGCTGGAAGGCCGCGGTCACAAACATGTACCTTGTGCTCGACTCGCGGCGGATGGTCGCGAGCGTCGCGGTGCAGGGGATGTAGAGGAGGCAGAAGACCATGAGGCAGAGCGCGTTGAGGCTCCCGAAGCCGATGGAGCCCAGCGCGGAGGCGAAGGCGCTCATGCCCTCGGGCGAGGAGGCGTTGACGATGCCGAAGAGCACAGCGCAGCTCGAGACGACGACCTCCTTGGCCGAGATGCCCGCAATGAGCGCCACGGCTATCTGCCAGAAGCCGAGACCCACCGGCGCGAAGAAGGGGGCGAGCCAGTGGCCTATCACGGCGCCGAAGCTCTCGGACATGTCCGTGACGTAGCCGCCGGCGCCGAAGTTGAGCAGCGCCCAGATGACCAGCGTGGCGAGGAAGATGGTCGTGCCCGCCTTGCCGAGGTAGTCCTTTACCTTCTCCCAGACGTAGATGGCCACGGTGCGCGAATCCGGCAGCTTGTACTCGGGCAGCTCTATCATGAGGTAGTTCACGCTCTTCCTGCGGTCGAAGAGGTGTATTATGGCGGAGACTATAATGGCGACTATGATGCCGATGAGGTACATCGAATAGGCCACTATCATGGCGTTGTCGCCGAAGAACATCTCCGCGAAGAGGATGTATATCGTAAGCCGCGCGTTGCAGCTCATAAAGGGCGTGACCAGCATGACCTTGTAGCGGTCGCGCCTGTTCTCCAGCGCGCGGGAGGCCATGATGGCCGGCACCGTGCAGCCGAAGCCCAGCAGCATGGGTATGAAGGCCTTGCCCGAGAGGCCGAGGCGGCTCATGATGCCCTCCATCACGTAGGCGACGCGGGCCATGTAGCCGCTGTCCTCCAGCAGCGCCAGGCAGAGGAAGAGTATCAGGATGTTGGGCAGGAAGGTCACGATGGTGCCCACGCCGGCGATGATGCCGTCCACGACCAGCGAGGCCAGCACCTCGCTGGCGTTGGCCGCCGCGAGCAGCTGCGTCACCGCGCCGCCGAGCCAGTCTATGCCCGCCTCGAGATAGCCCTTGAGCCAGTCGCCCACCGTGAAGGTGAGCAGGAAGGTCAGCGCCATGATGCCGAGGAAGACCGGTATGCCCCAGATCCGGCTGGTGAGCACGGCGTCGGCCCGCTCGGTGAGCACGTCCTGCCTCTGCTTGTGCAGCAGCACCTCGCCGATTATCTCGCCGATGAAGTCGTACTTCTGGTTTATTATATCCGACTCATAGCTCCTGTCAAGCACCCGCGGGAGATTCACGGGGTATTTTTCGCAGACCTCCTTGTCGCTCTCGAGCAGCTTGAGCGCGTGCCAGCGGTAGTTCCTCATGTCCGGGTAGCGGCGCTCCAGCTCGGGGATAATCTGGTCTATCTTGTCCTCTATCCCGTCGGAGTACACCATCGTGTACTCGCTGTGGTGGTCGTGGGCGTGGTGCGTAACCTCGCTGTGCTCGTGTATGAGCCTGTCCGGCCCCTGCTGGCCGGCGTGGTGCTGCGCCGCGTGCATGAGCGCGCCCAGGCCGCGCCGCTTGCGTGCCGAGACCGGTATGACGGGGATGCCCAGCATCTCCGGGAAGCGGTGCAGGTCTATCTCCATGCCGCGCTTGGCGACTATGTCCATCATGTTGAGCGCCATCACCACCGGCTTGCCCAGCTCGAGCAGCTGCAGCGTCAGGTAGAGGCTGCGCTCGAGCGCGCTGGCGTCCACGACGTTTATGATGACGTCCACCTCGTCGGAGAGGATGAAGCCGCGCGAGACGGTCTCCTCCATCGTGTAGCTGGTGAGCGAATAGGTGCCCGGCAGGTCGACGAGATGTATCCTCTCGCCCTGGAACTCTATCTCGCCCTCCACCTTCTCCACCGTGACGCCCGGCCAGTTGGCGACCTTGAGGTTCGCGCCGGTGTAGGCGTTGAAGAGCGTGGTCTTGCCGCAGTTGGGGTTGCCGATAAAACCCACGGTCAGGCTCTCATTCGCCATCCTCCGCCGCCTCCTTTACCTCGATATTGCCGGTTATATTGCGGCCGAGCGCGAAGCGCGTGCCGCGCAGCTTGATTATCATGATGCCCTTGCCCTTGGCGTTGAGCACGCTCACGCTCGTACCGGTCGTCATGCCCAGCGCCTCCAGCCGGCGCTCGAGCTCAAAGGGCAGGCTCATGGACTCGACTATACATGTCCCGCCGATGGGGACCTCCTTAAGAAGCATAAACCGCACCTCCCGGTTATCTGAGGTTAACATTGTATCTTTTTCGGACGTGCTTGTCAATTATCCGCGGCCACTTTCGACTAAATTGCCGCCCGCGGCGCGCCCGCGCGAATTTACAATAAAGCGCTGGCACTTTTTACATTTCTCTGCTATAATTATGGCGATTTCCGCCGGAGGGGGCGCGACAAATGCCAACTACATATACCCATCAGCGCTTTGCCGGCGAGTGCCTCGGCCTGCTGCCGGAGCGGCTGGCCGCCGCGCCATACGGCCGGCGCGGGCTCTACGACACCGGCGCGCACGGGCCGGACCTGCTCTTTTACTACCACGTGCCGCTTGCGAACCTCGTCGCCGCGCGCGGCAGCGAGCTGCACCACCAGAGCGGCCGCAGCTTCTTTGAGCACGCCCGGATAGTCTGGGACCTGCGCGCGGAGAAGGAGGCCATGCTCGCCTATCTGCTCGGCTTCCTCACGCACTTCGCGCTCGACAGCGCCTGCCACGGCTTTGTAAACAGCGAGTGCGCGCGGCTGGGCGTGACGCACAACCGGCTGGAAGCCGTCTGGGACGCGCGGCTGATGCTGCGAGACGGCCGCCGCCCCACGCAGGTCTACCGCGGCGAGTCGCTCGAGCCCACGGAGAAGAACGCGGCCATCATCGCGCCCTTCTACGAGCTCAGCGAGTCGCAGACGCTCGCGTGCATGCGCGGGCAGGCGCGCACTATGCGCCTGCTGCGCTCGCCGCGCGGGGTGAAGAAGCGCCTGCTGCGCGGCGCGGTGCGCATCGCGCGCCTGCCCGGCGGGCTCGACGACCTCTTCATCGACGACCGCGTCCCGCCCGCGCTCGCGCCCTCGCTGGACAGGCTCGACGGGCTGTACGCCGGCGCGCTGGCCGCCTACCCGGAGATGGCGGCGCAGCTCTATGACTTTTTGCAGGGAAACGGGGATCTTCCCGCTCGCTTTGACCGCGATTTTGAATAAAGAGGGGATATTATGCTCAAGAAGCTGAAGGAAAAGCTCACGCCCGTGGAGCTGGCGTGGGTGCTCTACGACGTGGGCAACTCGGCCTTCACCATGCTGGCCTGCTCGCTCATCCCGATATGGTTCAAGGAGCTGGCCGCCGGGCACATGAGCTCGGACGACGCCACCGGCACCTGGGCGCTGGGCGTCTCGCTCGTGACGGTCATAGTCGCGCTCATGGGCCCGGTCTGCGGCGCGCTCAGCGACCGGAAGGACATGAAGCTCATCTTCTTCCGCACCAGCGTCTTCATCGGCGCGGCGGGCTGCATAATAAACGGCTTCGCCACGAGCTGGCTGCTCTTCCTCGTGGTCTTCATCGTCGCCAAGATAGCCTACTCCTGCTCGCTCACCTTCTACGACTCCATGCTCGGCGACGTGACGAGCGAGGAGCGCATGGACGAGGTCTCGAGCTACGGCTACGCCTGGGGCTATATCGGCTCGTGCATCCCCTTCATCATAGCGCTCGTGTTCTATGTGCTCGGCCCCGACATGCTCGGGCTCATAAGCGGCTTCCTCTCCAAGCTGATTGGCTTTGCCGTCACCGCCGTCTGGTGGATAGCCGTCACCGTGCCGCTCCTGCGCCGCTATAAGCAGCGCAACTATACCGAGCGCCAGCCCCACGCCGTGAGCTCGGCCTTCAAAAAGCTCGGCGCGACGATAAAGCGCATCGCCACCGAGGACAAGAAGGTGGGCTGGTTCCTGCTGGCCTTCTTCCTCTACATAGACGGCGTCGGCACGATAATCGACAACTGCATCAACATCGGCACCGACCTCGGCCTCGACACCGTCGGCCAGGTGGTCGTGCTGCTCGCGACGCAGGTGGTGGCCTGGATATTCTCCCTCGTCTTCGCGCGGCTCTCGCGCAAATACTCCACGGTGAAGCTCCTGAGCGTCTGCATCATCGGCTACTTCGTGGTCTGCCTCTACGCCTTCACGCTCAAGAGCATGCTGCAGTTCGGCATCATGGCCTTCGGCGTGGGCATGTTCCAGGGCTCTATCCAGTCGCTCTCCCGCAGCTACTTCACCAAGATTATCCCGCCCGAGAACTCCGGCGAGTACTTCGGCATCTACGACATCTTCTCCAAGGGCGCGAGCTTCCTCGGCTCGGCCGTCATAGCCGCCGTCAAGTTCGCCGGCGGCACGATAAACATAGCCGTCGGCCTCATGGCCGTCTTCTTCGCCGCCGGCTGGCTCCTCCTCCGCGTCGCCGACAGGAAGCCGGCCCGGAGAGGGTGAACTGCGGATTGACAATCCGGTATTTTTACCTTATAATGTACATACAATGATAGTGGTGTGTTTACACCGCTTTGGGCTGGCCGCAAGGCCCTGGTCCACCGACTGGCGGGGAATTTCCCCGCCTTTTTTATTGCTTATCCGCGCAGAGGGGCGGCAGGAGGGTATCCGGCGTGGCGGAAAAAATACTCAGCATATTCATAGACGAATCCGGCGACTTTGGAGCATACGACCGCAGAGCGCCGTATTATTTGGTGACGCTGGTGCTTCACGACCAGGACTGTGACATCTCCGGCAATATCCGGGCCTTAAACGATTGCGTAAGCCGTCTCGGCTATCCGCCCCACGCCATTCACACCGGCCCTCTTATAAGGCGCGAAAGCGTCTACGCCGAAGACCTGATGACGGCGAGAAAAAGTCTTTTTAACGCTCTCTTTAATTTTGCCAGAAAGCTGGACTTCAAATATATCTGCCTGCCGCTCAGGAAGGGCGAAACCATGTGCGGCGAGGCTCTTATGTCCAGATTGGCGCGGCTGCTGGCCGAAAAGCTGCAAAGTATGCGGGATTTTTTCGTCAGGTTCAGCAGAGTTATTATCTATTATGACAACGGTCAGGTTGAGCTGACCAAAGTGTTGAAAAATGTGTTCAGCGGCTTTTTTACAGACGTGGAGTTCCGACGGGTCAAGCCCGCCGAATACAAGCTTTTTCAAGTGGCGGATCTCATGTGCACGCTGGAGCTGCTGTCGCTGAAGGCCGATTCGGGAAGCTTCAGCAATTCCGAGAAGGAATTTTTCTCATCCGTCCGCGATTTCAAAAAGAACTATTTGAAGCCCGCGCTTAAGAAGAAAATTTGAAAGGCCAAGCCCATGTTCCTCTCCTATCTCAAATCCCGCCTTGCGGTCATAATTGCGCTGGGCGCTTTCGCGCTCATCTTTGCTCTCATATTCTCGCTCTACGAGCTGCCTGTTGAGGCCGTGGGCTACGCCTCGCTGCTCTGCGCGGCGCTGGGCGCGGCGCTGCTCGCGTTCGACTTCTCGCGCTGGAGGCGGCGCTGCCGGACGCTGGAGCTGCTGCGGCGCAGCATCTGCGTCAGCGACGAGGGCCTGCCCGAGCCGGGCTCGTATCCCGAGGCGCTCTATCAGGAGCTGGTGCGCGCCCTCTCCGCCGAGCGCGCGCGGCTCGACGCCGCGTCGGACCGCGAGCGGCGCGACGCCGCCGACTACTACGCCATGTGGGCGCACCAGGTGAAGACGCCCATCTCCGCCATGCGCCTTTTGCTGCAGCAGCCCGGCGGGGACGGCCGCGCCGCGCTGGAGGCCGAGCTCTTCCGCGTGGAGCAGTATGTGACCATGGTGCTCAGCTATCAGAAGCTGGAGGGCGACTCCTCCGACTTTGTGCTCCGCCGCTGCCCGCTCGACGGCGTGGTGCGCGGCTGCGTGCGCAAGTTCGCGCAGAGCTTCATCCTCAAGAAGCTGCCGCTGAGCTTCGAGGAGACGGGCCTCACCGTGCTCACGGACGAGAAGTGGCTGGCCTTTGTCATCGAGCAGCTGCTCTCCAACGCGCTCAAATACACCTCCTCAGGCGGCATACGGATATACGCCGAGGGTCTGAAGCTCGTCGTCGAGGACACGGGCATCGGCATCGCGCCCGAGGACCTGCCCCGCCTGGGCGAGCGCGGCTACACTGGCTATAACGGCCGCGAGGACAAGAAGTCCACCGGCCTCGGGCTCTACCTCTGCCGCCGTGTTTGCGGCAAGCTTGGGCACAGGCTGGTCATCGAGTCCGCGCCCGGCGCCGGCACGAGGGCGATGGTCGTTTTCGCCGACGGGAAAAGGCTCTACGAATAAGCCCAGGGCTCCCTCTCGGGGGAGCCCTTTCCGCGTCCAACCTTACAAAGATGTAAGGTTAATGTAAGGTAAATCGATGGCAGCGTAAGCTTGGGTCTGCTATTATATAGCCGTAAACCAGTTACGGAGGTATTAAACCATGGCGCTTCTCGAAGTCCAGGGACTCAAAAAGATATACACCACCCGCTTCGGCGGCTCGCAGGTGCAGGCGCTCAGCTCGGTGAGCTTCAACGTCGCCGAGGGCGAATACGTCGCCATCATGGGCGAGAGCGGCAGCGGCAAGACGACGCTTTTAAACATCCTCGCCGCGCTCGACAAGCCCACGGGCGGCACGGTGCTGCTCGACGGGAAGGACATCACGAAGATAAAGGAGAGCGCGCTCGCGGCCTTCCGGCGCGACCCGCTCGGCTTCGTCTTCCAGGACTTCAACCTCCTGGACACCTTCTCGCTCGAGGACAACATCTTCCTCCCGCTCGTGCTCCAGGGCAGGAGCTATGAGGAGATGAGCGGCCGCATAGGCCCGCTCGCGAAGAAGCTCGGCATAAGCCAGCTGCTCAAGAAGTACCCCTACGAGGTCTCCGGCGGCGAGAAGCAGCGCGCCGCGGTCGCCCGCGCGCTTATCACCAACCCGCGCATAGTCCTCGCAGACGAGCCCACCGGCGCGCTCGACTCGCGCGCGACCGAGTCGCTTTTGAACCTCTTCGGCGAGATAAACGAGGAGGGCCAGACGATACTGATGGTGACGCACTCGGTCAAGGCCGCGGCCCACGCGGGCAGGGTGCTCTTCCTGCGCGACGGCGAGGTCTACCACCAGCTTTACCGCGGCGGACAGACGGTCGAGGAGATGTTCGCGCGCATCTCCGACACGCTGACGGCCATGACCCAGGGCGGTGATATAGATGCGTAAGCACAGCTTTTATCCCCGCCTCGCCGCGCGGAGCATCAAAAGCAACCGACAGTTCTATCTGCCCTACCTGCTGACGGTCATCGGCACCTGCGCGGCCATGTACATCCTCTACGCGCTCTACTTCGACCCCGGCTTCGACCGGCTCGGCGAGGGCACGACGAACGGGCAGGTCTACACGCAGATGTTCATGATGATAGGCATCTTCCTCGTCACCGGCTTCTGCTTCGTCTTCCTCATATCCACCAACAGCTTCCTCATGAAGCGGCGGCAGAAGGAGCTGGGCCTCTACAGCGTGCTCGGCCTGAGCAAGCGCAACATAGCGGGCATCATGGTCTGCGAGAGCCTCTACATCGGGCTTGTCGGAATCACGCTCGGCCTCGCGCTCGGCATACTGCTGCACAAGCTCATGACCCTGCTCCTGCACTCGCTCATGCGCATGCCCGCCTCCTTCGGATTCGAGGTGCAGCTCGCCGCGGTTTTCAGCACCGCGCTCTTCTTCGCGCTGATGATTGTCCTCACGCTGCTCTTCAACCTCGTCCGCGTCGGGCGTCTGAAGCCCGTGGAATTATTGCGCGGCGGCGAGGTTGGCGAAAAGGAGCCAAAGGTCAACTGGCTCGTCGTCGTGATAGGCGTCATAAGCCTCGGCATAGGCTACGGCATCGCCGTCGTGGTGAACAACTCCATGATAGCCATAGGGCTCTACTTCATCGCCGTCTTCTTCGTCATCGTCGGCACCTACTGCCTATTTACGAGCCTCTCGATACTCGCCCTCAAGGCGCTCAAGCGCAATAAGCGCTATTACTACAAGTCGAAGCACTTCATCACCGTCTCGGGTATGCTCTACCGCATGAAGCGCAACGGCGTCGGCCTCGCGAACATCTGCATCATCGCCACGATGGTCATGGTCATGATAAGCGGCACGCTCTCGATGTACCTCGGCGCGGGCGAGATGGTGGACCTGAGCGCCCCGGCGGACATAGTCATGCAGGCGCGGCACTACTACCATTACACCGAGGGCGAGGGCGAGGAGACGCGCGTGCCCATGGGCACGGAAAAGCTCAACGCCTACGCGCTCAGCCGCTACTCAGAGCTCGGCTATGAGCCGACAAGCGGGTATCAGGTTGAGTATCTGGACTTTTCCGCGGAGGCCCGCTTCGGCGAGGACGACCTGCGGGTAACTCCGACCATTTACATCGTACCCGCGGACACCTACGCCCTCCTCTCGGGCGAGGACGCCCCGCAGCTCGCTCCGGGCGAAGCGCTGTTTTACACCGAGAGCGACTGGTGGGAAGACCCCGAAATGGGCTTCAACAGCAGCTTCAAATTCCTGATAAGCGATGTCGTCAACGGCAGGGATTACACCGACCCGGCAAACTATGAGTTCACCCGCGAGTACCGCGTCGTCGGCGAGTGCAAAAATATCTTGAACTCGCTCGTGCGCGCCCAGGCGGTCATCTCATTCGGCGAGGGCGCCATGAATCTCCTTGTCGTGGACAGCTCCGACACGCTCGAAGAGCTCGGCCTTCAGACGCAGCATGGCGTCCACTACTGGGAGGGCCGCTATGACTTCGCGCAGCTGAGCGGCTCAGAACAGCTCGACCTCGTCGACCGAGTCGGCTCCGAGCCCTACGACTTCGGCGCCGCGGGCTGCGGCTATGTGGGCTTCTTCATGACGGACATGCGCGCGAGCGTGGAGTCCGACATCTACGGCCTCACGGGCGGCTTCCTCTTCCTCGGCGTGTTCCTCGGCATCGTCTTCATGATGGCCGCGGTGCTGATAATCTACTACAAGCAGGTCAGCGAGGGATACGAGGATCAGCGCAGGTTCTCCATCATGCGCAAGGTCGGCCTTAGTGAGCGCGAGGCGCGGCGGAGCATACGGAGCCAGATACTGACGGTCTTCTACCTCCCGCTCATAGTCGCGGCGGTACACATAGCCTTCGACTTCCGGCTCGTCGTGCTGCTGCTGACGCTCTTCCAGCTCAATAACGCCGCGCTGACGGCGCTCTGCACCCTCGGCACCCTGGCCGTGTTCTGCCTCATCTACGCCGCCGTCTACGCCCTCACGGCTAGAGCCTATTACAAAATAGTCCGCACCGACCCCGAGGAAGCAAGGACTTAAAATTCACTCTTCACTCTTCACTCTTCACTATTCACTATTACTTCGCGGGCGCAAGCCCGAGAAAGGGGTTCAGGGATGACAAAGATGGATTCCGTAAAACTGCTGACGATAATACTGATCGTCTCGCTCATTATCCTGCTGGCGGGCCTGAGCTTCTGGGCCTTTGAGACCGGCTGCGGGGAGATCCCCTTCCGCACGGCGCTGGCAGCGTAAAAAAGCTATCACTCTTCCCCATTCCACACAAAGAAGCCGTCCGGCGTAAAAAACCGGGCGGCTTCGAGCTTAAACGCAGAAAGGAAAATTGCATGAAAAGGATATTGGCTCTGCTTCTGGCCCTCTGCTGCCTCGCGCCCCTGCAGGGCTGCTCAAAGGACGAAGTCCTGGCCTGGTACAACTCCGCGCTCCGGGCCGCCGGCGAGGCCGTGCTGACGGACAGCGGCGCGCTTCAGGGCCGCCGGGTCATGGGCGAGGACAGCTATGTTGGCTCCTACGAGGCCGATTACGAGGGCTTTTCCGGCCAGGAGCTGCTGTTCGGCGGAACCGGCCTCGAGCGCGAAGGCGGGAATGTGCTGGAGCTTACCGGCTCGCTCGAGGCCGAGGGCGGCTCTCTGCGCCTGCTGTTCAAGTCCGGCGCGGACGAGCCCATAGTCCTCTGCGGCGCCTCCGGCGCGTTCTCAACCAGCGTCGAGCTGCCCTCCGCGAGCAACTATATCCTCGTCGAAGCGGAAAACTTCACAGGCTCGCTGAGCCTGAGAGTCGAGTGAGCAGCGCGGGGCCGTACGGGTTTTCTGCGCGGCCTCGCGCGATTTGTGCTATAATTTTCGCAACAGGCACGGCGAAGCTCCTGCTTTAGGGGTGAAGGTACCTTACACGGAGGCGCGATATGGACGACGAAAGGATAATATCGCTCTTTTTCGCGCGGGACGAGGCGGCGATTGAGGGCTGCCGGGCGAAATACGGCGCATATCTGCGCCGCGTGGC
>CALWYR010000069.1 GCA_944385805.1 uncultured Oscillospiraceae bacterium | reverse complement strand
GTCCTCGGTGCGCCATTACCTACCGGGTTTGCAACCGGCTGCTGACTTCCGCCCCACCGTAGGGGGCGGCGTCCTCGACGCCCCTTCCGTCGGATGACGGGCAACCTCCCGGGGGGCTGCCAACCCTTCGGCCACAACCCAACGCCCACCGCTGTCAAACCACGTCCCCAAACGCACCAACCCCGCTCGCCGCTGGCGCGGCATCGCTGCCGGGGTTGCTGGCGGCTGCTGGTTTTGCCAACCTTGTAGGGCGCACCGTCCTCGGTGCGCCATTCGGGGCGTTGCCCGTCATCCGACCCAAGGGGCGTCGAGGACGCCGCCCCCTACGGGTGGGTGCGTGGCCGGGAGGCGTGTCGCCGCTGGAGTCCGAGGGAGAAGGACCATCCTAAATAAATACCTCCCCGCGGGTGGGGCGATGCAAAAAAGCACTTGCAAAGCGCCGCGTTGTGTGCTATATTTACTAGTACTGCGTATGAAAACTGAAAGGGTCGATATATTATGACGCTCGTACTCACCATTCTGCAGCTCCTCAGCGCCGTGGCGGTCACGGTCATCGTCCTCAGCCAGTCGGGCAAGCGCTCCGGCCTCTCCGGCGCCATCGCCGGCGGCGCGGACACCTTCCTCAGCAAGGGCCAGGCCAAGACCTGGGACGCCCGCCTCGCCAAGGCCACCAAGTGGGTCGGCCTGGTCTTTGTCATCCTCACGCTGCTGCTGCACTTTGTGTAATGGTAAAGCCAAGCCCCGCGGAGAGCATCCGCGGGGCTTGCTTTTTATACGCTCTCGGGGTAGACGGCGCGCTTTCCGCCAATGAGCTTCGGGCGCGTCCTCGCGGCGGTGACATAGGCCTCGCCGATGAACTTGACGCCCAGCCTCACGGGCACGGCCACGTCCTTTAAGTGCATGCCGATAAGCGTGCTGCCTATGTCGAGGCCGGCGGCGGCGCGCACGTGCTCCACGGCCACGGGGTCGGACATGTGCTTCCAGGCGGCGGTGGCCCAGCTGCCGCCGGCCTTGGGCTGCGGTATGACGCAGACCGGCTCATAGCCGAACCTCTCGGCTGCGGCGCGCTCGACGATAAGCGCGCGGTTGAGGTGCTCGCAGCACTGGGCGGCCAGCAGCAGGGCGCGCTCCGTGAGCAGGGGCTCTATCGCCTCATAGACGGCCTCGGCGGCCTCCGGGGTGGAGCCCTTGCCGATGCTGCTGCCCATTATCTCGCTCGAGGAGCAGCCGACCACGACCAGGGAGCCGGGGCGCAGCGCGGCCCGCTCGAGCAGCTCCGCCATCGCGTCGTGCGCCCGGGCGCGTATCTCATCCAGGTTTGCCGACATTTATCTCATCTCCATTGCAACAATTTCGCGGCTTCCGCCGTCTCTATTCTACCACCTTCCGCCGGGTTTGACAACTGCGCCGCGGCGGAGTATTATGGTGCTATATCATGTCACGAGGTGCAATATGAAGAAGCTTATCTCCGCCGTGCTCTGCGCGGCCCTTGCGCTCGCTCTCGCCGCCTGCGGCGGAGGGCCGGCCACCCTGCCCGACCCCGACCACGAGGACGTGCCCACGCCCAGCCCCACGGCCACGCCCGTGTCGAGCCCCACGCCCGCGCCCTATCTGAACCCCCTCTCCGGCGAGAGCACGGAGGAGGACATCAGCATGAACCGGCCCTGGGCGGCGATGATAAACAACATACCCCAGGCCCTGCCGCAGCGCGGCACCTCCCAGGCCGAGATAATCTATGAGATACCCGCCGAGGGCGGCGTAACGCGCATGATGGCCCTCTTCACCGACATTTCGGATGTGGAGTCGCTCGGCTCCATGCGCTCCATCCGCCCCTACTACGCCGAGACCGCCTTCAGCTACGACGCCATCATCGTCCACGCGGGCGGCAGCGAGGCCGCCTACAGCCTGCTGCGCAGCACGGGCTGGGACCATCTGGACGGCGTGCGCGAGACCTACGCCTCCAAGCCCTTCGAGCGCGACCCCAGCCGCATGGCCAACGGCGTGGAGCACAGCCTCTTCGCGAACGGCCCCAAGCTCATAGAGGCCGCCGAGGCCAAGGGCTTCGACTTCGAGCACGAGAGCGGTGAGTACGATAACGGCCTGCGCTTTTCCGCCGACGCCGCCGAGCAGTGCTCCGAGGACGCCGAGACCGCCGTCATCTACTTCAACAGCTACAAGACCACCAGCTTTGAGTACAACGCCGAGGACGGGCTCTACTACGGCAGCCAGTGGGGCGGCGAGTGGATAGACGAGAGCGCCGACAGCGCCCAGCAGAGCTTCACCAACCTCATCTTCCTCCAGACCGACATCGCGATAATCGACAGCTACGGCCGCCTGGAGGTGCGCCTCACCGGCGAGGGCAAGGGCTGGTACGCCACCGGCGGCAAATACACCGAGATAAGCTGGGAGCGCGAGGAGGACGGCGTCTTCCGCTACTACCTCGCCGACGGCAGCGAGCTCGAGCTCGTGCCCGGACGCAGCTATATAGGCATCATGGGCAGCGACGCCGGCTGCACCGCGGTATTTGAGAAAGCGGAGTGATACTTTGAAAGGACGGGGAAAGAGCCTGGCCGCGCTGCTGCTGTGCTACTGTATCTGGGGCACGCAGCCGCTCTATTGGGACCTGCTCGCGCGCTTCGACTCCATGTTCATACTCTGCTGCCGCATCCTCGCCAGCATGGCCGCGGTATGGCTCTTCCTCGCCTGCACGGGCCGCGTGCGCGAGCTCCTCGCCGCCTTCCGCGACGGCGCGCTCATGCGCCGGCTTGTGCCCGCCGCCTTCTTCCTCGCGGCGGACTGGGCCCTCTTCAACTGGGCCGTCGCGAACGGCCACGTGCTGGACACCTCCCTCGGCTACTACATGAACCCGATGGTCATCTTCCTCACCGGCGTCACGCTCTTCCGCGAGCGGGGCAGCGCGCTGGAATACGCGGCCGTGCTGGTCGCCTTCGCCGGCGTCGCCGCCAGCTGGGTGGGCTACGGGTCCTTCCCCATCGTCGCCGTGCTCTGCGCCCTCAGCTGGCCGGCCTACGCCACGGCCAAGAAGGCCGCCCACGCCGACCCCATCGTCTCCGTGGGCGTGGAGACCACCGTGCTCGCGCCCCTGGCGCTCATAGCCGCGCTGGCCTTCTTCCCCGGCGAGGGCGGGATAGCGAGCGTGCGGGCGCTGGACGCGCCGCTGCTGCTCCTCTCCGGCGTGGTCACGGCCACGCCCATCATCCTCTACTCCTTCGCCGTCAACGGCATGCCCTTCAAGGTCGTGGGCATATTGCAGTACCTCAGCTCCAGCATCTCATTCCTCTGCGGCTTCCTCTTCATGGGCGAGCCGGTTACGAAGCAGAAGCTCACCATGTTCGCCTTCATCGCCGCCGGGCTGGTGCTCTTCACCGTCGGCAGCTTCCGCCGCCAGAAGGACGCGGGGGAGGGCGAGTGATGGAGCTGCGCGTGCTGAGATATTTCCTAGCCGTCGCCGAAGAGGGCAGCGTAACGCGCGCCGCCGAGCGCATACAGCATAAGTATTTTACATTATTGCCCCCGCGCGATACAATAGGGGCAAACAGCTAGAAAGGGCGGTCAACATGTCTGAATTCACCACTATCTTCCCGCGCGGCGAGGAGAACTCGGCCTACGCGCGGTACTTCATCGGCAAGAGCTGGCTCTGCCCGCTCAGCCGCGAGCAGGTCGGCATCAGCAACGTCACCTTCGAGCCCGGCTGCCGCAACAACTGGCACATCCACCACGCCGCGAAGGGCGGCGGGCAGATCCTGCTGGTCACCGGCGGGCGCGGCTGGTATCAGGAGTGGGGAAAGCCCGCCCGCGAGCTCAAGGCGGGCGATGTCGTGAACATCCCGCCCGAGGTCAAGCATTGGCACGGCGCGGCGAAGGACTGCTGGTTTGCCCACCTCGCCGTAGAGGTGCCGGGCGAGGTCTGCTCCAACGAGTGGCTCGAGCCGGTTGACGACGCGCAGTACGGCGCCCTGTGAGGTGCGCCATGGCTGACTACCGCGTGACTGACCCCGAATTCGCCGCCATCTGCGAGCGCTTCGCCTTTAACGAAGTCCCCAACGAGCCCGGGCAGGAGCTAGAGCCCGCGGAGCGGCACCTGGCTATACTCGCCGCGCTGATTGGCTGCGGCGGGCTGCTGGAGTTCAAATACGCCCTCAACCGCGCGCTCGACGGCGGCCTCACGCCCGTGATGGCGAAGGAGGCCGTCTACCAGGCCGCCGACTACCTCGGCCTTGGGCGCATGCTGCCCTTCCTGGACGCGGCGAACGAGGTGCTGGCGGAGCGCGGCGTCGCGCTCCCGCTCGAGCCCCAGGGCACGACGGGCGAGGCCGACCGCCTTGAAAAGGGCGCGGCGGCGCAGGCTGAGATTTTCGGCGCGCACATGCTCGAGGCCTGGAAGGCCGGGCACATAAACCGCTGGCTCGCCGCCAACTGCTTCGGCGACTACTACACCCGCGGCGGCCTCGACCTCAGGCAGCGCGAGCTCATCACCTTCTGCTTCCTCGCCGCCCAGGGCGGCTGCGAGCCGCAGCTTGTCGCCCACGCGAAGGGCAACATGAACATGGGCAACGGCAAGGACTATCTCCTGCGCGTGGTCTCGCAGTGCCTGCCCTATATTGGCTACCCGCGCAGCCTCAACGCCATCGCGGCCGTCAACAGGGCCGCGGAGTGAGGCTCTCCCGTCAGACAACAGGGCGCTCCCTCGCAAAAGGGAGCGCCCATTTATTTTCCCGCCTCAATAGTTCCTCGGCGGGGTGCTCAGGCCGCTCAGGAGCCAGCAGCCGTCCGCCTTGCGCAGCTCTATCCAGTACTGGCAGCCCGCGCCGGAGAACATGTCCCCGAGCTGGCTGCTTATATATTGCACCGTGCAGTAGCAGTCCACGCTCGCCCTGTCTCCGTCTATCTCAACGCTGTTGAAGTCGACGGTCACGTTGTCCCAGATCACCTCATAGCCGCTTTCGGCCATCATCGCGGCCATCTCGCGCGAGTAGTCGATGTCCGCTTCCAGCGCGGCGTAATCCGGCGAGGCGGCGTCAAAGAATATCTCGAAATCCGGCTCCTTCCAGCCGGGGTGGTACTCCAGCTCGGACTTGAGCATAAGGTATATCCTCACCGTCTCGCGCACCTGCCGCTCGTCGTCCTCGCCCACGCGCGCCAGCGCCAGGTCCGAGATAAGGGCCTTGGCCGCCGGCGAATAGTCCTCCGGGTCGGGCGTATCCGTCCCCGGAGCCGGAGTGCCTGCCGGCGAAGAGCCGAACAGGCCGGCCACAGCCGCGGCGGCGTCGCCTCCATACACCTCCTCGAGCTCCCGGGCCGGCATCTCGCGCACGAGGCTGCCGTTTTCGTCGGAGTAGACGGCGAGCAGCGTGTCCCCGCCGCCGACGAGCTCCTCCTCGCCCACCCGCCAGCTGTAGGGCACGCTGGCCAGCGTCACCAGGTGCACGGCGCCGTCCGGCCCCTCGGCCGCTATGTCCTCGGCCACGACGCTCACCGGCCCGACCTCCACGTCGGAGATGGGCCCGGTCATGCCCGCCGCGCTGTACTCCGTGTAGATGGCGCCCGATATATGGGCGAGCACATTATAGTTCAGCCCCTCCGCGAGCCCGGTCTCGGCCCCGCCCAGCTCCTGGCCCAGGTCCCAGGCCTTGTACATGGAGGCGGCCCCCGCCGTATAGGCGGTGCCATATGCCGTGACGCTGTCATAGTTTACCCAGCCCTCGCTCCAGAGCGCCTCTATGTCGCTGGCGCCAATCAGCTCCGTGCCGTAGTCGAAGGCGGTGAAGAAGAGCAGCTCCTCCCGCTCGGGCGTGATGTTCCCCTCTCGCGTGCGCAGCCGCCACTCGACGGCGTAGGCCTGCGTACTGCTCTCGCCGCGGTCGTCGCCGTGTACAAAGGGCGCGCCGCGCCGCTCGAAGGCCGTGACCTCAGCGCGGCTCACCTCAGTGTCCTGCGCGGCGGCTATATCCGCGACGTACCCGCGCGCGGCCTGCTCCAGCTCCTCCGGCACCTCGACCAGAAGCGTCACGTCATCGGGGCCGCTCACGTCCGCCGGGTCGGTGAGGAAGAAGACCGCGAGGGCTGCAAGGGCAATTATGGCCGCGATTATGAGCCAAAAGGCCGGCTTTCTGTAGTTCAGCACGCCCTTTACGCGGCTCTTGACCCCGCTCTCGCCAAAGGCCAGCGGGCAGGCCGCGGCCCTGCGCGACGCAGTCCCGCACCTGAGCAGAGCCGCCGAGTAGTCCGCGCGGCCGGAGGGCGTGAGCGTTTTTATCACCCGCTCGTCGCAGGCGAACTCGATGTCGCGGCAGAAGAGCGCGTAGGCCAGCCACGCCAGCGGGTTGAACCAGTGCAGCGAGAGTATGACCCAGCCCAGCGGCTTGGCCCAGGTGTCGCGCCGGGCGATATGCGCCCGCTCGTGCGCCAGCACATACTCCTCGTCCTCCGGCGCCAGCCCCGGCGGCAGATATATCCCCGGCCGCAGCACGCCCAGCACGAAGGGCTCCGCCACGGCCTCGCCGCGGTAGACGCCGTCCTCCCCGCGCTCCGCGCCCTTCACCCGGCGGCGCAGGATAAGCCAGCTGGCAAGCGCCCAGCCCAGCATCGCCGCGAGGCCGGCCAGCCAGACCACTGAGGCCGCTCCCGTCAGCACATACAGCGGGTTCACGCTCGCCCCCGCCGCGGGCGCGAAGGCCGCGCCGAAGGCCGGGTTCACCGCGTTGTCAATCAGCTGCAGCCCGGAGTTGATGGCCGGCTCAGGGTCGTAGCGCACCGTCTCCGCGCTCAGGACCTCGGCGCTGGGGATGAGGCTCAGCGCGCTCCTGATAGAGAACGGGCAGACAAGGCGTATCCCCACCACGCACCAGAGCAGCGGGTTTATCCACTTCGGCGCTCGCCTCAGCACAAGCCTCAGCAGCACCGCGGCCAGTATCACCCAGCTCGCCGCGAGGCTCATGTTGAACACCTTAAGGAACAGCTCAGTCATGCTCGAGACCCCTCCTGTAGTCGTCTATCATGCGCTGCACCTCGTCGAGCTCGGCGCCGCTGAGCGGCTTCGCCCGCGCGAAGGCGGAGATAAAGGCCGGCAGCGAGCCGCCGAACTTCTTTCCCACCAGCTCGCCGGCCTCGGCGCTCTGCACCTCGTCGCGGCTCACCAGCGAGCGCACCACGCTGTTCTCGTTGACCAGCACCCCGCGCTCGGCCAGGCGCTTTATCACGGTGTAGGTCGTAGTCGGCTTCCAGCCCAGCCTCTCGCGGCAGAGCGCCACCAGCTCGCTGCTGCGCACCGGCTCGCGCTCCCAGAGTATGAGGCAGAAGCGGTATTCGCTCTCAAAGACCTTCGGTGTGCCCATGTCAGGCTCCCTCCTTCTCTAATCTGTTAGAGTTAAATTTAGTCTAACACATTAGAGCGGCTTTGTCAAGCCCAAAATGCGGCAAAAAGCCCGGCCAAAGCCGAGCTCCACACACTATTTTCCAACTCACCGCTCGCTCTCGGTCTCACCGTCGCAGCCAAAGATGAGGTCGTCGACGTCGCTCATATTCGCGCCTCCTTTTTTCAAGCTTACTTTATAGCTTAGGCCGGGAAAGTTAAAAGCGCCAGCACGCGGGTGTTAAGTTTTGGGGCTTTTGCGCTGCACTGACCCGCCGGGGAGGGTTTTTCTTTAGGCTGGTCCTTAAATCTGACCTATTCCTGAGGGGCGCTTTCTTTTGCTGCGCCAAAAGAAAGCGTCCCTCAGACTCCCCGAAAGGAAAAGGCGCTTGCTGGGGTGCGGATGTCGAGCACCGCCTCTGTCTGCCGCCTAAACCGCGACGTGGTCGGCCGCGCACTTACGTTGGACGCGGGACAATACATGGCGCTCGGCCGCGCCCGCCCGTTGCTGTACCATGCGGCTGTGGTTGCGGGACGCGACGGCTAGTGGGGAGCAGTTGCAACCAACCTACCGCCCTAGCTCGCCGCTTCGCGGCATCGCTACCGGCCTTGCTGTGGGGGTGCTCGCGCGGACGGGGACCGCCTGCTGATTTGCGGGGTCGTACCGGGGTTGCTGCATAGCACCGTCCCGCTGACCATCACACCTTATAAACAATCACCGCTGCAACCCTTCGGCCATAACCCAACGCCCACCGCTGTCAAACCACGTCCCGCACGCACCAACCCCGCTCGCCGCTAACGCGGCATCGCTCCCGGCCTTGCTGCCGTTGCCGCTCACATGGACGCGGGCGCGCCTGCTGATTTGCGGCGCCGTACCGGCCTTGCCGCCGGGTGCGGTGTACCGACTTGGCCCCGCTCGCCGCTCGCGCGGCTTGCACTGGGGTTGCTGACGTTGGCGCTCGCGCGGACGCGGATCCCCTCGCCGCTTCGGGGTGGTCTGGCGGCGCGGTGTCGCTGCGTGGCGCTGGGCTCCGGTGCTGGTCGTGCTCGCCGCTTCGCGGCTTGCACCGGCCTTGCCGCCGGGTGCGGGGTACCGACGTGACCCCGCTCGCCGCTCGCGCGGCATCGCTCCCGGCCTTGCTATGGCCATGGCTTGCACCCACCTTGTAGGGCGCACCGTCCCCGGTGCGCCATTCCCCCGGGGTTGCTCCCTCCTCCCGGTCACGCACCCAACCGTAGGGGGCGGCGTCCTCGACGCCCCTTCCGCCGGATGACGGGCAGCTCCCCGGGCGGCGCACCGTCCCCGGCGCGCCCTACGGGGCGAGTGCAGCCCCGGTGACGTTGCGGCTCGGCAAACCCGGGGCACGCGCTCAGGTACGTAACGCATTGTCAGCGACGGCACGCCTCGGGCGTCTGAGGGGGACTTTCTCTTGTCTTGCCAAAAGAAAGCCCCCCTCAGGATTAAGCTATGGAATTATAAAGTCAGCGCGGTTATATCTTCATGCAGACATCCCAAGCGCGCCAGATGACGGTGCGCAGGTTGCCGATGCTGACGCAGTCGCCGACGAGGTGTACCTTGCGGCTGGGCTTGGCGACCGGGGTGGGCACAAAGCCTATGGCGTTGACGACGTTGTCGCACTCGACCTCGGTGATGGTGCCGTCCTTGCCCTTTATGACCACGGAGCCGTCCTTTATCTCGGTGATGGTGCTCTCGAGGTAGATGGGCACCTTGTGGAAGACGAGCGCCTCGCGCAGGTAGCTGGCGTTGGGCAGCGGGACCGCCGGCGTGGCGATGAGGTCGACGGCGTACTCGACGACCGTGGGGTGCTTGCCGGCGAGGGCGAGCTCGAGCGCGGCCTCGCAGCCGCTCTGGCCGCCGCCGAAGATGACGACCTTGTCGCCGGTGGGCTTCTTCTCGCGCAGGAGCTCGGTGAGGGTCATGCACTTGTTGAAGCCGGGGATGGGCATGGTGCGCGGCACGGAGCCGGTGGCGACGATGATCTCGTCGAAGCCGCCCAGGGTGCCGACGTCGTTTATCTCGGTGTTGTAGCGCACCTCGATGTTGGCCTTGGCCATCTCGCGCTTGTACCAGTCGATGAGCTCGCGGTCGTTCTCCTTGAAGGACATGCTCGCGGCGGTGATGAAGAGGCCGCCGAGTGTGTCGGTCTTCTCGAAGAGGACGGGCTTGTGCCCGCGCTTATTGAGCATCAGCGCGCACTCCATGCCGCCGATGCCGCCGCCGATGATGGCGACCTTCTTGGGCTTGGTGGTGGGGACTATCTTGTACTTGTTGTGCTGCATCGTGGGCGGGGTCAGGGCGCAGCGGGCCAGGTGCATGGTGTCGTCCATGCTCTGGAGGTTGACGGTGCCCTTGTACTTCGCGAAGTTGAAGCAGCCGTTGTGGC
>CALWYR010000068.1 GCA_944385805.1 uncultured Oscillospiraceae bacterium | reverse complement strand
GCGGGTTCATGCCCATGCGGCGGTCGCCCTCGGGGGCGAGGGCCAGGATTTCGTCAATCGGGTGGCCGTCCTTGTCGAAGAGCTCCTCGGGCTTGTAGCTGCGCAGCCAGTTCTCAATCTGGCGGATATGCTCGGGGCTGTCGGGGTTGATGGGCACCTGGTGAGCGCGCCAGTAGTCCTCGACCTTGAGGCCGTCGACATAGTCGGGGCCGGTCCAGCCCTTGGGGGTGCGCAGGACGATCATCGGCCAGCGCGGACGCTCGGTGGCGCCGCCCTCGCGGGCAGCGGCCTGGTAGGCGAGGATCTTCTCGACGCAGTCGTCGAGCGCGTCGGCCATGGCGCGGTGCATGGTCATGGGATCGCTGCCCTCGACGAAGTGGGGCTCCCAGCCGCAGCCGTAGAAGAAGGCCTCGAGCTCCTCGTGCGGGATGCGGGCGAAGACGGTCGGGTTGGCTATCTTGTAGCCGTTGAGGTGCAGTATGGGCAGCACCGAGCCGTCGGTCTTCGGGTTGAGGAACTTGTTGAGCTGCCAGCTGGTGGCCAGCGGGCCGGTCTCGGCCTCGCCGTCGCCGACGACGCAGGCGACTATCAGCTCGGGGTTATCGGTGACGGCGCCGAAGGAGTGCGCCAGGGAATAGCCCAGCTCGCCGCCCTCGTTGATGGAGCCCGGGGTCTCGGGCGCGACGTGGCTGGGGATGCCGCCGGGGAAGGAGAACTGCTTAAAGAGCTTCTGCATGCCCTCCTTGTCGCGGGTGATGTTGGGATAGACTTCCTGATAGCTGCCGTCCAGCCAGTCCTGGGCGACCATGGCGTTGCCGCCGTGGCCCGGGCCGGAGACGTAGATCATGTCGAGATCGAATTCCTTGATGACGCGGTTGAGATGGGTGTAGATGAAGTTCTGGCCGGGGATGGTGCCCCAGTGGCCGACGATCTTCTTCTTGATGTCCTCCTCCGCGAGGGGCTTTTCGAGCAGGGGATTGTCCAGCAGATAGAGCTGGCAGGCCGCGAGATAATTCGACGCGCGCCAGTACTTGTTCATGGAGACAAGCAGCTCTTCAGTGGCAGGTGTTCTGGTCTTTTCCGGCATCGTGCTTCTCTTCCTCCTTTGGTTTTCACATCGGGCATTCCCTACAATTATTGCGCTGAGTTTACGAGGACAGTATATCATATCTCACGAAAAATTAAAGAATAATTTTGCCAAGCTAAGAATTTTTTCACAAAGGCCCAAATTGTACGGCATATACGGGGATTTACTAGTTAATTATTTAGCATATTTAAATACAAATCTCCCCCGCCGCAGCGGGGGAGCAATACAAATTTCATTTTGCCTCCATCGAGAGGCCGCGCGCGGCGTCCATGAGCGCGGCCCGCAGGGAGCCGGGGCCGCGGCCGCGGCTGAGGCTTTCAGCGCGCTCGGAGCAGAGCTTCCAGAAGCGACTGGCGGCGAGGGCGGCCTCGTAACCGTCGGGCTCGACGGCGGCGAAGGCGCCGGTGAGGGCGCTGAGCATACAGCCGCCGCCGGTGAGGAGCGGCATCAGGTCGCTGCCGCCGCGGACTATTTCCAGGCGGCCCGCGCCGTCGGAGACGACGTCCTCCGGGCCGGTGAGCAGCACGGCGCAGCCGAGCTGCGCGCCCAGCGTTTCGGCGGCGTAGACGCGCGCCGCGCGCCCCGTGCGGCCGGGGCTGTCCACGCCCTGCTCCGCCCGGCCCATGCCCAGCAGCGCCTCGGCCTCGGCGAGGGTGACGCGCACGATGTCGGGTATGCCGGCCTCGAGCAGCCTGGAGACAAAGCCCAGCCGCCAGGAGCTCGCGCCCACGCCCACGGGGTCGAGCACCACGGGGCAGCCGCTGCCATTCGACTCTACCAGGCAGGTCTCGGCGGCCGCGTACTTCGCGCGCGAGGGCGTGCCCAGGTTGAGCACGTTTGCGTCGGCGAGGGCGCTTATCTCCGCCATCTCCTCGGGGGCCTCGGCCATCATGGGGCTGGCTCCCACGGCGTAGAGGATGTTGGCGCAGTCGTTGGCGGTGACTATATTCGAGATGCAGTGTACCAGCGGGCGCTCTGCGCGCACGGCGGCGAGGATGGAGAGATCAGGCATTGCGGTTGACAACGGGCGTAAGGCTCCTTTGCATACGGTCGAGGGTTCCGCCGGCTTTGAGGGCGAAGACCAGCACGCCGGCGATGATACTGCCGACGACGGTGGAGATGAGGAAGGGGATGATGTAGGCGGTGACGGCGAGGCCGGCGGCGTCGACGTCCATGAAGAGGGTGGCCACGGGATAGGCGCAGAGGCCTCCCAGCACGCCGGTGCCGAGCATCTCGGCCACGAGGGTGGCGGAGATGGCGAGGCTCTGGTTCCTGCGGCGCAGGGCCAGGTACATGAGGCCGCAGCAGAGCGCGCCTATCATGCTGCCCGGGAAGGCCATGAGCGTGCCGGTGCCGGCGAGGTTGCGGATGAGGCTGGCGCAGAAGGCCACGCCCACGCCCCAGCCGGGGCCGAGGAAGACGGCACAGAGCACGTTCACCATGTGCTGGGTCGGCGAGCAGTTGCTGCCGAAGACGGGAAAGTTAATGAAGTAGCTGCCCACGAAGGCGAGCGCGGTGAACATCGCCGCGAGGGCGAGCTTTTTGGCCATAACTGTGGATTTGCTCATTTTGTTCACTCCCTGAATTCTGGATTTGCGGGCAACTGGCGCGACGCAGCGTCAACCCCGCATAAGGTTGGTCGGTCGAGGCTTACTGGCCTCCTCTCACGCCGGAACACGGCTTCCCATCGCTGCTGTTCGGCCCGGACGCAGGGCGCTCCCCCTCCGTCCGGCACGGGCAAAACGCCCGAGCGCCGTATTAAATTCTCCCGCAAAACCTCCTTTCGGGAACTTACAGGAAAGCAAAAAGGCTCCCAATGGGAGCCAATCTCAGCCTTTAACTCCCTACGTCGGCATTGTCCGAATCAGGTAAAGGGTCGAAGCGGCAGCTTCCTCTCAGCCAGTGGCTCCCCTGTTGTGAGTATATTATCGCACTGCGCGCGCCGTTTGTCAAGCGGCGGCTCGCGTGAGGGGGC
>CALWYR010000067.1 GCA_944385805.1 uncultured Oscillospiraceae bacterium | reverse complement strand
GAGGTGGTTTTACATAATATCACATCCCGCCGCTCTTATAAATAGTAATATTGTACGAAAAGTGACTTTTCACTCTCCGCACGCCATTATATTATACCGTGAGCGGCGAGGAAGGCTGTCGAATCGCGCGCGGCGCGCTCAAAGTCGGGCTCCCTGTCCCAGCGTATCCAGAGCGCGTCCTCCCTGCGGCGCAGCCAGGTGAGCTGCCGTTTGGCGTAGCGGCGGCTCTCGCGCTTAATCTTCTCCACGGCCTCGCCGCGGCTCATCTCCCCGGCGAGGGCCGCGGCGGCCTCCTTGTAGCCGATGGCCTGCCGCGCCGTATTGGAGACGCCGGCGGCGAAGACGCGCCCGACCTCCTCAAAGAGGCCGCCCGCGACCATCTCGTCCACACGCGCGTCTATGCGCGCGTAGAGGTCCTCGCGCGCGGCGAAGTCCAGGATGATATAGGCCGCGTCGTAGCGCGGCGGGAGCAGCCGCGTCTCGCGGTCGTGCTCGGTGATGGTCCTGCCCGTGAGCAGAAAGACCTCCATGGCGCGCACGATGCGCTTCCTGTCCGCGGGGGCGAGGCGGGCGGCGCGCTCGGGGTCGACCTGGCCCAGCTCGGTGAGCATGGCCTCGCCGCCTATCTCCTCATAGCGGCTCTCGAGCTCGGCGCGGCATATCTCGCCGCGCTCGCTGCGCTCGGAAAAGCTCAGCCCGCGCACGAGCGAGTCGATATAGAGCCCCGTGCCGCCGACAACTATGGGCAGCCTCCCGCGCGCGAGTATGTCCCGCACGGCGGCGTCGGCGGCATCGACATAGCGGGAGACGCTCCACTCCTCGGCCGGGTCGGCGACGTCTATCAGGTGGTGCGGCGCGGCGGCGAGCTCCTCCGGCGTCGGCTTGGCCGTGCCCACGTCCATGCCGCGGTAGAGCTGCATGGAGTCGCCGGAGACTATCTCCCCGCCCAGGCTCCGCGCCAGCATGATACCCAGCCGGGTCTTTCCCGTGGCCGTGGGGCCGGTGATGACTGCAATTTTCGGAGGCATTACAAAAACTTCCTCATTTCCTCAAATGTTGTGGTGGAAAAGTTGATAAAGCTGTGATAATATGTTCGGTGCCAGATTGAATACGGAGGCATCTCATGAAAGTCAAGATTTCAACTGACAGCACCTGCGACCTCCCGCGCGAATTTATCGAGAGGTATGATATAGGCGTGCTGCCCATGTACATAGTCCGCGACGGCGTCTCCCTGCGCGACGGCATAGACATCACGCCCGAGGACATGTACGAATACACAAAGAAAACCGGCCAGCTCTGCGGCACCGCCGCCGTCACCGTCGCGGACTACACCGCGGCCTGGACGGAGTGGCTGCGCGAGGCCGACGCCGTCGTCCACGTCGCCTTCTCGAGCGAGCTCTCCGTGAGCTGCAACAACGCGCGCATCGCCGCCGAGGACTTCGACAACGTCACGGTCGTGGACTCCCTCAACCTCTCCACCGGCTTCGGCCAGCTGGTGCTCGACGCGGCCATAATGGCCGCGGAGGGCCGCGGCCCGGAGGAAATCGCCGCCGAGGTCGAGCGGCTGGTGCCCAAGATGGACGTCAGCTTCGTCCTCAACACCCTCGACTACCTGCGCAAGGGCGGGCGCTGCACCACCGTGCAGGCCCTGGGCGCGAACCTGCTGGGCCTCAAGCCCTGCATAGAGGTGCACGAGGGCAGGATGCTCGTCGGCAAGAAGTACCGCGGCAAGATAGAGGCCGCCTATCACCAGTACATCCGCGACCGGCTCCAGGGGCGCGACGACATCGACCTCAGGCGCGTCTTCATCACCGACTCGGGCCTGCCCGACGACGTGCGCGCGCGCCTGCGCGAGACGGTGCTCGCCTGCCAGCCCTTTAAGGAGGTCTACAATAACCCCGCCGGCTGCACCATAAGCGGCCACTGCGGCCCCTGGTGCATGGGTGTGCTCTACTACCACAAGTGAACGGCGCCGGCCCGGGAATCCATCGGATTCCCGGGCTTTTTTATCTCTCGGTTATCTCGCCGTTCCTGTAGCAGGCGAGCAGTTCCCTGAGCGCGGTTATGCGGCGGCGGAGCACGGCGCCCTCGTCGGTGTCGGAGATGTAGCGGCGGCGGGGGAAGGTCTCGATATTCACGCTGTCGGACTCGATGTCGGCGTTGTCGCTGAGCACCTTGGCCACGCCCTCGAAGGGGCGGTGGCTCTTGAGGCCGATGCCGTGGGAGCTGTAGATGAGCGTGTAGCCGGCGATGCCGGTGGTCTTCTGATAGGCCTTGCAGAAGCCGCCGTCGATTACGAAGAGCCTGCCGCCGGCCTTGACGGGGCTCTCGCCCTTGACCGCCTTCACCGGGGTGTGGCCGTTGATGATGTGGCCCGTCTCCGGGTCGAGGCCGAACTCGGTGAGGATCATGCGCGCGACGTGCTCGTCGTTCCAGTACCTGAAATAGGGGTTGCGCGGCTCGGCCCAGGTGCTCTTGTCGTCGACCATGGCGCGCTCGAAGGTGTGGAAGACCCTGCCCGAGAAGGGGCTGTCGTTGCCGCACCAGAGGTACCACATCATGTCCAGCGCGCTCTCGTCGCCCAGCACCCAGGCGCTCTTGACCACCGCGTCGGCGTAGTCCATCAGCGCCTTGCCCGAGTACCACCTGCCGCCGTGGCGCACGCGGGCGAACTGCCCGTCGCTGGTGAGGGGGATGCAGCCGTGGTAGAGCAGGTTGCCGTTGCAGACGAGGTAGGTGCTGCCGCGCCGGTAGATGAAGTCCAGGTGCCGACGCAGCGGCTGGCTCTCGCGGAAGGCGTCCACGTACTCGGCCACCAGCGCCTCCTCCTCGGCGCTGAGCTTATACGGGTCGGCGGGGTCGACCGTGGGCAGGCTGCGGGTGTTGAGCGGATAGGTGCCGCTCTCGAGCTCGACCGTCCAGTCATTGTAGTTGATACAGTTGAGCATCAGCCGCTCGTTCATGCCGTAGCCGGGGTGGCGCATGATGATGTGCCCCTCCAGCTTGAAGCCCAGCACGGAGAGCGCCAGCTTGCGCGTCTTCTGCGAGGACGAGCCGTAGACCCGCTCGCAGAACTCGCCCAGCGCGCGCAGGCTCACGCCGTAGCGCCGCTCGAGCGTCATCTCGTTGCCGTAGTCGCAGGTTATCCTCAGCACGGTGAAGACGCAGGCCGGCGAGCCCGCCGCCGCGCCCAGCCAGAGGATGTCGTGGTTGCCCCACTGTATGTCTATGTGGCCCTGGCGCATGAGCGTCTCGACTATGCCCGCGGGGTCGGGGCCGCGGTCGAAGATGTCGCCCACCACGTGCAGGCGGTCGACGGCCAGGCGCTTGACGAGCTCGGCGAGCGCGGTGATAACCGCGTCGGCGGAGCCGGTGGTGACGATGCTCTCGAGTATGGTGTCGTGATAGCGGTGCTGGTTGGCGTCCTCGTCGCGCTGGATGTGCAGCAGCTCGTCGAGCACGAACTCCCAGCCGGAGGGCATCTGCGCGCGCACATAGCTGCGCGTGTACTTGCTCGAGAGCGTCTCGGCCAGCAGGCAGAGGTCCTCGAGCGTGTTGCGCACGCGCTCGGGCGTGAGCTCGCCGCGCTCGCGCAGGGCGTTGAGCTCCTCGCGGGGGTAGTAGATTATCGAGCAGAGCGCGCGGCAGGCCTGCTCGCCGCGCAGGCTCTCAAAGAGGCGGCGCACTTTCTCGAGTATGACGCCGGAGCAGTTATTCAGGATGTGCCGCACCGCGGCGCTCTCGCCGTGCAGGTCGCTGATGAAGTGCTCCGTCCCCTTGGGCAGGGCCAGGATGGCCTCCAGGTTGATGAGCTCCGAACAGACGGCGGATTCGCAGGGGTACTTCTCAGACAGCAGTTCGAGGTATTCACGAGAGAATTCTGACATTTTTCGGGCCTCCCAGAGGTTTCGTTCTTCTCGGTGTCAATACAATAATTGTACACTCTCCGCCGCGGTCTGGCAAGACACTATTTCCCTTGCGCGGGACAAAAAGCGCTGTTATAATGTCAAAAACGACCTCTGGAGGAGATAATCGTGGACTCTGTGCGCTATGCGGCGAACCCCCGGCTGGGGAAAGACGAATTTACCCCCGTGGGCGCGGCGGCGGCGCGGGAGGCGCTGGCGTTCTGGCGCGGCGCGCCCTTCTATTCCCCCTCGCCGCTCGTCCGCCTCGCCGGCGCGGAGCGTTCGCTGGGGCTTGGCGAGGTCTGGCTCAAGGACGAGGGCCGCCGCTTCGGCCCCGGCTCCTTCAAGCTCCTGGGCGCGGGCTACGCCATGGCCCGCGCGCTCGTGCCCGAGGGGCCGCTCAGCTGGGAGCGGGCCGCGGCTTCCCCGCGGCGGCTGCGCTTCTTCACGGCCACGGACGGCAACCACGGCCGGGCGGTCGCCTGGCTCGCCCGGCGGCTGGGACAGCGCGCGCGGGTGCTGATGCCCGCGGGCTCGTCGCGCGAGCGCTTCGAGGCCATCGCCGCCGAGGGCACGGAGGTGAGCGTGGAGGACGCGAACTACGACGAGTGCGTGCGCCGCGCGCGGCGCATGGCGGACGAGGGCGGCGGCGTGCTCCTGCAGGACACCACCCTGCCGGGCTATGAGGCCCTGCCGCTGGAGATAATGCGCGGCTACGGCGCGCTCTGCGCCGAAGCGCGCGAACAGCTGAGCGAAGCGCCCACGCACGTCATATTGCAGGCCGGGGTCGGCTCCTTCGCCGGGGCCGCGGCCGGCGCGCTCGCGGAGCTCTGCGCCCCGGCGGAGATGACGTTCATGGTCGCGGAGTGCGCGGCCGCGCCCTGCCTCATGCTCAGCGCGGCGGCGGGAGAGCGGCGCGTGGTGGGCGGCGAGCTCAAAACCATCATGGCCGGCCTCGCCTGCGGCGAGCCCTGCGACATAGGGCTGCGCTCTCTCATGTACCGCGCGGGCTATTTCGCCGCGCTGCCCGACGCCTGGGCGGCGGAGGCCATGCGCTCCCTCGCGCGCGAGGGCGTCACCGCCGGGGAGTCCGGCGCGGCGGGCTGCGGCCTGCTGCTGGCCCTAATGCGCGCGCCGGAACTGCGCGAACTGCGCGAGGCGGCGGGACTTAATGAACATAGCCGCGTGCTGCTGTTCAACACCGAGACGGCGACGGACCGCGAAAATTATCGTGCGATTGTAGGAAACTTTGCTGGACATCCTGCGTCTAATGCAGTATGATACTTGGAGAGGTGATTTCTTATGGCCAACAACCGCAATAAGAGCAATCCTGCGGGCGTTATTTTCGCCCTGCTGATGCTCGTTGTCATAGTCGTGGCGCTGGTCATCGTGCTGCGCTCCTGCTCCGGGCCCGCCGGGGGGGAGCAGCCCTCGGCCCCGCCCGCGGACACCGCCGAGCCGGCTGACCCCGGCGCCGAGGGCAGCGCCGCGCCGGTGAGCACGCCGAGCGCTCCGCCGACCCCCTCAGCCACGCCCGCCGCTACTCCCGCGCCGACGCCGAGCCCCACCCCGGCCCCGGCCAACGCCAGCGGCACGCTGCGCTCCGACACCGGCACCTCCCTCAACATAGTCGCCGACTGGGAACTGCGCGGCGGCACGCTGACCGTCAGTGTCAGCGCCGAGAGCTACAGCCTGCAGAGCGTGGGCGCGTGGCACGCCGGCTCCGTCACCGTGGGCGGACAGACCTATTACTTCGACACCCAGGCCATCAGCTACGACGGCCCGGGCCAGGGCCTCAACCCGCTCGGCAGCGTCACGATACAGAACGTGAGCGCCGGCTCCGCTATCGAGGTCGCCTGGCATTTCCGCGGCACCTACGGCGGCGTGGAGCTCGAGACGATAAGCGCCAGCGGTACGCTCAGCTGACAAAACCCGAGAGGGCCGGTAAAATCCGGCTCTCTCTTTTTCGCCTTCCCCCTTGGCAAAGGGGCGCGAATACGGTATTATTATAGTGTCAGCACGCTATGGGAGGGGATAAAATGCTGGGCAAGCTGGTAAAGTGGGAATTCAACGCCACCTGGCGGGTGATGCTGCCGGTGCTGGCGGCGGTGCTGCTGCTCGCGGCCGTGGCCGGCCTCGGCGTGCGCTTTATCGAGAGCGGCCCGGCGCTGACGGTGCTGGGCGCGATGAGCGTGGTGCTCTACTTCCTCTCCATCATGGCCGCCGGCGTCGTGACGCTGGCGCTGCTCGTCTACCGCTTTTACCGCAGCCTCCTTTCCAGCGACGAGAGCCGCCGCTTCCCGCAGAGCGCGGGGATACACACGCAGCTCTGGTGCAAGCTGATTGTGAGCGCGGTCTGGATAATCGCCGCCTTCCTCGTGACACTGCTGAGCATAGTGATAGTCGCCTCGCCTCAGAACCTGACGCGCGCGGTGCTCTCCGACCTCGGGCTGCTCTTTGACCACATCTCCGCCTCCTACGGCATCGGCCTCTGGCAGCTGGCCGGCTTCACGCTGGAGCTGCTGCTCTCCGGCCTGCTGGGCGCGCTGGCGGCCTGCCTGAGCTTCTACGCGGCCATGAGCCTGGGCTTCGGCTTCCGGCGGCGCCGGGTGCTATACAGCGTCTTCATCTTCCTCGGCATCGTGATTGTCGCGCAGACGCTCGCCGCCGGGCTGACCGTCGGCGTGGGACTGGGGCTCGAGGCTCTGCCCGAGGGCGTGGTGTCCGGGCTCTTCAGCGGCGCGCTGGAGCTCGACGAGCTGCAGGCCCTGCGGCTCGCGCTGCACTTCGGCCGCCTGGCCCTGCTGGCCTGGTGCGGCCTGCAGCTGCTCTACTGCGTGGCGCTGTATCTGATGGCCGCCGCCGGCCTGCGCCGCTGCGCCCGCCAACAAAAGGAAGCGTAGCAAACGCGCAGAAAAAACCAAAACCGGAGCCCAGCGAAGCGGTTGCGATTTTGAAAGGAAGCATAGCAAACGCGCAGAAAAAACCAAAATCGCAACCCAGCGAAGCGGTTGCGATTTTGAAAGGAAGAGCAGCAACCCCCAAAAACAAAACCGGAGCCCAGCGAAGCGGGTCCGGTTTTGAAAGGAAGAACAAACGGAGCGGAATGGATGTTCCCCGGCTCCGCCGGGGAACGGAATGGAGCGCAGTTTGTTCTGACGTGGAAGGGACGGTTAAAATCGATATTTTCTTGCACAGTGTTCTTCTCAAAGAAATTGTAGCTATGACAAATCAACGAAATCCGATAATTGCATTTGACCTTCAAAGACTTCTGAGTAGTATGAGCATAAATTTTTTAAATACATCAAAGCGCTATATTCCATGCCATCGTTCGGTGCATTTTCCAAAATAAAATCGTGATCTTTGACATCGCTTATCAATACTATGAGTATGGTCATCAAAGTTATTCTGGTTGCAGTATGAATCAATTCGATATTGGAATTTGGTTCTCCCCCGTACTCCGCTGGTTCTGGGAATCGCATCTGCCCATGAACAAAGTTGTTTCTAATTTTTGATACAACATACACGCCGACACCTGAAATATCCACATCCGCATAGGATTTGAATGAATACTTTGTCTGCTTTTCCATCCCTAAATTGATCAGGATATCTTTATATCCGGGGATTTCACGCAATAATGTTACCATGCGCTCATATTCACATAAATAACCATTAGGTAAGAACCTATTTAAATTATGCTCCTTAAAGTAACTACATAAAGCAT
>CALWYR010000066.1 GCA_944385805.1 uncultured Oscillospiraceae bacterium | reverse complement strand
CTTCTGGATGGACTTAATGACGCCGTTGGTAACGGTGGTGGCCCAAACGTGCCAAGCCTCGTCAGTGCCGTCCTTCTCGCTGTCAGCGACAACGGTCACAATGCCGTCGCCCTGAGCGATCTTGCTGATGTCGGTGTAGATAACGTCATTGTCAACAGCCTTGCTGGCGGGGGTGCCATTGGCAAGAACCCTGTTGATAACGGTGGTGTCCTTAACGGCGTCGGCATAGCCGCGGGTGCCGAAGGAGGCGTAAACGGTCACGTAAGCGTAATCGTAAGCAAGGTCAAGAGCGCTGTTGTCGACGAGGTAGGACTCGTACTTGGTAGCGTTGGTGTCGCCGATGGTCTGCTTCTCGAGGCTGGCCTTCTTAGAGGCGGCGCTGTCGCCGGTCTTGATGGCCATGCACTCGTAAGCGGTGGTGGTGGCGAGGTCATTGACGTAAACAGCAGTGTTGGTCTTGCCGTCGACGTACCAGACGCGGACAGCGTGCCACATCAGGTCGTAGTCGGTGTTGGCGTCGATGGTGACTTCCTTGGCCCACTTGTTGACAGGATCAACGATGGTGTTGGCGTTGCCCATGCCCTCGTTGTCAACGATCTGGCCCTCGACGGAAGCGAGGTCGTAGACCTCTTCGCCCAGGGTGGTGCCGGTGCCGTCAGCGAAAACGTAGCCCCAGATGTCGTAGACATAGTTGGTGCTGTTCGGGCTGTAGGTGACCTGCTTCAGGTTCAGGGCGTTGAAGGCGAAGAGCATAGCCTGCTCACGGCGCAGAGCGACGTGGTCGGCGGCGGCGAGGTCGCCCTCGTTCAGATCGGTCTTCGCAACGACGGTGGCGGTGTTCAGGCTCCAGCTGTCGCCCTCGAACTCGCCGTTCTTGCCGTAGCCGACAGCGACCAGGAGCATCTTCGCCCACTGGTAACCGGTGAGGGTGCCGTAGGGCTCGAAGGTGGTCTCGGTCATGCCGCTGATGATGCCGAGCTCAGCGCAGTAGGCGATGTAGCCGGCGGCCCAGAAGTCAACCGAAACGTCCTCGAAGGGAGCGACGGTGGCCTTCAGAGCATCAGCCTGGTCCTTACCAAGAAGCATATAAGCTATGATCTTGGCGGCCTCAGCACGGTTGTAGGTGGCCTCGGGGACGATCTCGGTGTCGGTGCGGCCATCGACGATGCCGAGACCGGTCAGGACGCCTACGGCCTCGACATAAGCGTCGCCGATTTCCCCGGCGTCGGTATAGCTGTCGAGCTTATTGTCAGCGGAAGCGCCGACAACACCGAGACCGAGAACCATCACGAGCGCCAGTACGAGCGCCAGAGACTTCTTGAGAGTTCTCATGTGGAAACTCCTCCTTTGAATAGTACCCCTAAATATCTTTCGGGGCCCAAATATGTAGCCACGCTCGCGGGTACGGATATCCTAAAGCCAGCCCGCAAACGGGGATACCAGAAAATAACCGGGCGACATAACTCGCCCGCACGGGGATACCGCCGTGCGTACATACTAGCACAGTGGAGGCAAACGTGTCAACGGGCGGGGGAGGGATGTAACGTGATTGAAAAGTTCTTGCCTCCCCTGCAAGGGGAGGTGGGCGCGAAGCGCTCGGAGGGGTCCGCCCGTCAGGGCGGCGCGCGGCGGGGTGGTCTATCATCCGGCCCGCCGCGCTTCGCGCGGACCCCTCAGTCGCCTTCGGCGCCAGCTCCCCTTGCAGGGGAGCCTCTGGCGGCTGCGCATCTGGGCGTTGCCGGAACCATACAACCTCGCCGCAGTTTCTCGCCTGGCGGCGAGAGGGCGGGCGGGGTCGCCCGCCCAAGGGACTCGAAGGGAAAATATATCGCAAAAACATACGTTTCGCACCCTACGTCGCCAGTCCAAAGCCGGCACATCGCAGCCGGCGAGGACGGGCACCACTTTGGATAGACGCGCCAAAGCGCTTTTCCTTTCGGGGAGTCTGAGGGACGCTTTCTTTTGTCGCCACAAAAGAAAGCGCCCCTCAGAAATAAGCAATAGTTAAAAAGATTAGCAAGAGGTAAATCTATGCTCAGAATCATCACCGGCCGCGCCGGGGCCGGCAAGACCTCCGGCATAATGGAAGAGCTCCGCGCCGACATCGCGGCGGGCCTTTCCGGCAGGCTGCTGCTGGTGCCCGAACAATTCAGCCACGAGGCCGAGCGCGAGCTCGCCCACGCGGCCGGGCCGGGCCTCGCGCTCTGCGCCGAGGTGCTGAGCTTCACGGGTCTCGCCCGCCGCCTCGAGGCCGAGGCCGGGCCGGGCGGACGGAGCGCGCTCACCGCGGGCGGGCGGCTGCTGTGCATGGCGCTGGCCGTGGACAATGTCTGCACCTCCCTGCGCATCTACGCCAGGGCGCGCCGCTCGCCGGAGATGCAGCTCGAGCTCCTCGGCGCCCTCGACGAGCTCACGGCGGCGGAGATAGGCCCCGCGAGGCTCATGGAGGCGGCGGAGCGGGCCCCCGGCGTCCTCGGCGACAAGCTGCGCGACCTCGCGCTGCTCTCGGAGGCCTTCGCCGCGGCCGTGGGCAGCGAGCGGCTCGACCCCGGCGGCAGCCTCGACCTCGCCGCCGAGCGCCTTGAGCGGAGCGATTTCGCCCGGGGCGGGGTCGTGTACATCGACGGCTTCACCGACTTCACCGCGCAGGAGAAGCGCATAATCGAGCTCCTGCTCGGCCGCGC
>CALWYR010000065.1 GCA_944385805.1 uncultured Oscillospiraceae bacterium | reverse complement strand
CCCCCGGTGGATGGCCCCGGCCCTCCAGGTGCTGCGGCCCAAAAAGCGGCTGCCTGTGTCGGCCTGGGCCGAGGCCAACCGGATCCTGCCCGACACCAACGCGGTGGCGGGCCCCTGGCGGAACGCTCTGACCCCCTACCTGATCGAGATCATGGACGCCTTTTCGGACGACGTCATAGAGCAGATCATCCTGGTGAAGGCCACCCAGATGGGCGGCACCTCGGCCATGGAGAACGCCGCCAGCGTCTCCGCCATGGTGCTGACCACCGAGAGCCTCGTGGCCGACATCCCCGAGAAGGCCGCCCCGGCCCCCGCTCCGGCCCCGGACATGTATTGATATAATCCACCAGACCGTCAGAAGGGCGGCCGGCGTCCGCCGGCCGCCCTTTTTCGCGCCGCGGTTTAACCCAATCCGCCCCGCGATAAAACCTTAAATTGTGCGATATTTCCGCCTTTGGCGGCTGTATCGGGGCACATTTATATAATATTATCCCTTGTCAAATCGCGCGTTAGTGGTATAATTCGCTTTGCGAATTCCAAGGTATCCGAGGCTATGTGATGAAACGCGATCAGACAATGGATATGTGCTCGGGGCCGCTGGCGGGCAAGCTGCTGATTTTTGCCATCCCGCTGATGCTCTCGGGCATTTTGCAGCTGCTCTTCAACGCGGCGGACATCATCGTCGTCGGCCAGTTCACGGGCGACCGGGCCATGGCCGCCGTCGGCTCCACGAGCTCGCTCAACAACCTCATAGTCAACCTCTTCCTCGGCGTCTCCGCCGGCGGCAGCGTGGTTGTGGCGCAGTACTTCGGCATGAGGGCCTGGCGCGACGTTGAGGAGACGGTGCACACGGCCGTCCTGCTGGGCCTGATTATCGGCGTGGCGCTGGTCTTTGTCGGCGTCGCCCTCGCGCGGCCGCTGCTGGCGCTCATGGGCACCACCTCCGACGTCATCGACCAGAGCGTGCTCTATATGCGCATCGTCTTCCTGGGTATGCCGGCGCTGATGGTATACGACTTCGGCGCGGGCATCCTGCGCGCCATCGGCGACACGCGCCGCCCTCTGCTCTACCTCTTCGCGGGCGGCGTCATCAACGTGGCGCTCAACCTCTTCTTCGTCATCGTCTGCCGCATGGGCGTCGCCGGCGTCGCCATCGGCACGGTCATGAGCCAGGTCACCTCCGCGGCGCTCACCATCCGCTGCCTCGTAAAGAGCGAGACGGTCTGCCGCCTCACCATAAGGAACCTGCGCATAGTGCGGCACAAGCTCTTCCGCATCCTGCGCGTGGGCCTCGCCGTGGGACTTCAGAGCACGGTCTTCAACATCTCCAACGTGCTCGTGCAGTCGGCCGTCAACTCCTTTGACAACTCCGTCCTCGTCGCGGGCAACACCGCCTCGAGCAACATCGAGGGCTTCGTCTTCACGGCCATGCAGGCCTTCTACCAGGCCTCGCTCACCTTCACCAGCCAGAACGCCGGCGCGCACAGGGCGGAGCGCATCCGGCCCATCCTGCTCTGGTGCCTGCTCTTCGTCACCGTCACCGGCCTCGCGCTCGGCGGCGCGGCGGCGCTGCTGGGCGAGCCGCTTCTGCACATCTACTCTCCCAGCGACGAGGTCGTCGCCTTCGGCCTCGTGAGGCTGCGAATAATCTGCCTCACCTACTTCCTCGACGGCATCATGGACGTCGTCTGCGGCTCGATACGCGGCCTGGGGCCGAGCATCACTCCCACGGTCACCAGCTTCCTCGGCGCCTGCGGCTTCCGCATCGCCTGGATCTACACCGTCTTTGCCATGGACCGCTCGCTCACCACGCTCTATCTCTCCTACCCGATAAGCTGGATAATAACCGCCTCCGCCAACGTGATATGCTTCATCGTCTTCTTCCGCAGCTGGAAAAAGCGCGTCGAAGCCTCAAAGGCAAAATAAAGCGGCGCCCCCGCACGGCTGTGCGGGGGCGCTTTGCGTCCGCTTTTACATATCGGTCAGCGTGGCGGCCATGACGGCCTTTATCGTGTGCAGGCGGTTTTCCGCCTCGTCAAAGACCACGCTCTGCGGGCCCTCAAAGACCTCGTCGGTGACCTCGAGGGCGTCGAGGCCGTACTTCTCGCCGACCTCCTTGCCTATCGTTGTCTTGTGGTCGTGGAAGGCGGGCAGGCAGTGCATGAAAATGGCTCCGGGCTTGGCGAGCGACATGGCCTTTGCGTTCACCTGATAGGGCAGCAGGGCCTTTATGCGCTCGCCCCAGGCCTCGGGGCTCTCGCCCATGCTGACCCAGATGTCGGTGTAGACCGCGTCGGCGCCGCGAAGCGCCATCTCCGGCTCCGTCCAGAACTCGAGCACGGCCCCGCTCTCGGCGGCGAGCTCCTGGGCTATGTCCTGGAGCTCCGCGCTCGGGAAGAACTCGACGGGCGCGCAGGCGGCGAAGTTGACGCCCAGCTTGGCGCAGCCAATCATGAGGGAGTTGCCCATATTGAAGCGCGCGTCGCCCATGTAGACGAGCTTCTTGCCCTTCAGCTCACCCAGGTGCTCGCGCATGGTGAGCATGTCGGAGAGGATCTGCGTGGGGTGGAACTCGTCCGTGAGCCCGTTCCAGACCGGCACGGAGGCGTACTCGGCCAGCTCCTCGACGATGGCCTGGCCGAAGCCGCGGTACTCGATGCCGTCGAACATGCGCGAG
>CALWYR010000064.1 GCA_944385805.1 uncultured Oscillospiraceae bacterium | reverse complement strand
CTCCGGCGCGGACGAGGAGGAGGCGGTGAGCCAGTTCTTCCACATCCTCGGCTCCGTGGCCCAGACGCGCGGCTGCGCCCGCGCCGGCGAAGACGGCTGGGAGATAACCGTCTACTCCTCCTGCTGCAGCATGGACAGGGGCGTCTACTACTACACGACCTACGGCAACAGCCGCGTCTCCGCCGTGGACATGTTCAGGGAGGAGCTCGACGGCAGCGCTCTCGCGAGCTATCCCCTCGCCGCCGGGCTGAGCGTGAACCTGCAGAATTGAAGCCGCCCGGGCGTCCGCGGACGCCCGGGCTCTTTTCCTATTTCGCCAGCGTGAAGCCGAACTCCACGCCGCCCTCGCGGTCCTTCGCGAAGCAGCTGCCGCCGTGGAGCTGGATTATGCTCCTGGCGATGGCGAGGCCGAGGCCGGCGCCCGGCGCGCTGCGCGCCGCGTCGGCGCGGTAGAAGGGCTCCCAGACCCGCTCCAGCTGCTCCGGCGTCAGGCGCGGGCCCTCGTTCGCGACGCTGAAGGTGCAGCCCCTGGCGTCGCTGACGATTTTTACTTCCACGCGGCCGCCCGCGGGCGTGTACTTGACGGCGTTGGAGGCGAGGTTTTCCACGACCTCGGCAACGCGCTGCTCGTCGGCCGCGACGGCGCTGTCCCGCGGGAAGCTGAAGCTCAATCGCAGGCCCTTCCCGGCGATTAGAGGCTCCAGCTTTTCAAACACTGCGCGCGTCAGCTCCGCGAGCGAGAACTCGTCGCGCGCGAGCTTTATCCTGCCGGCCTCGAGGCGCGAGAAGTCGAGCATCTCCATCACCATCGCGTCGCTGCGCTCGGCCTCGGCGAGGATGACGGAGACGTATTTTTCGCGCTTGTCCTCGGCGATGTGCTCGCGCAGGCCCTCGGCGTAGCTGTGGATGACGGCAAGCGGGGTTTTGAGCTCGTGCGCTATGGCGCTCACCGTGCGGCGCCTGTTCTCTTCGGCGGCTTTGGCGTAGTCAAGGGCCGTCGTGAGCCGCGCGTTTTCGTTTTCCAGCCTTATGAGCTCGTCGCGCCGCCGCTTCACGCCCTCCCGGAGCCGGTCGGGCTCGCGCCAGCGCCAGATATAGCCCGTCCTCAGCGGCGGGTGGCCGTCCGCGAGCAGGGCGTCGCCCGCGTTCCGCGCGGGGACGATAAGCTGGCTGTGCAGGCGCTTGAAGGCGGCGAGCCAGAGCAGCGCGGCGGCGGCCAGCGCGAGGGCATAGTACCACACGAGCTCCCGCGCCGCGCTCAGCCAGGGGGAAAAGCCGGCGGTGCAGACGATGCCGCCTATTACGTCCGCGCCGTCGCCCAGCGGCCGGTTGAGGTTGAAGCCGTGCTGTCCCTCATACTCGTAGAGGTACCCAGCGCTTGCCACGACCAGATTCGCGCCCGAGCGCCTCCAGCCCCAGACCTTGCCCCGCGGCGAGTTCAGCTCCCCCACCAGCGCGCTCGTGAGGCTGTCGAGGCTCGCGTATTCCCCCACGAGCACCTCGTCCATATCCGACACAGCAAAGCGGAGGCTCCCCATGCGCTCCGGGCAGTTGACCCGGGTATACCTGGCGTAGAGCGTGACCTCCCCGGAGAGCTCGGGGTCGCGGTAGAGCTCCTCCCACTCCAGGCCGGAGGCGCGCATGACCTCTGGTATGCTGACATAGACGGTGTCGTAGCGGGCGCGCAGGTATTCCGCGGTGTCTATCCCCTCAATGCTGGCGGGCGCGAAGCCGCTCGGGGTGAACTCGCCGCTGAACTTCAGCGCGTAGGCGTTTTCGAGCGCCGCCACGTCCGCGGTGAGCTTTCCGCGGTCGAAGAATATCACCCTATCCACCCCGCCGTCTGAGCTCTGCGCCTCCCAGTCCGCCTCCGAATAGGTCTCGGCAAGGATGAAATCCGCCCAGCTGCAGGCAATAATATTCCCCTCCGCGTCCAGCACGGCGGCGGAGCCGTATACCTCGCCGCTCTCGCCCCGCGGCAGGTATTCCCCGGCGAGGTAAGCTATCTCCGCGTCCGCGCCCTCATGGGCGGCCCGCCAGGGCGTGAGTTCTTCTTGCCCGAAGTCGTAGGCGAAAACGTTCATGACCTGCTCCGCCTGGCCCGCGTTGGCCTCCACGAAGCGCTGCGCGGCGGTCTCGGCCGCGGCGGCGGTCAGCAGCAGGATGCCCAGCGCCCACACGCCCAGCAGGGCCGCCGCTAGCAGAAGCGCGACGCGCGAGCCCGCGCGCGGCTCTTGTTTCCTCCTCATATTCAGCCCTCCAGCTTATAACCCGCCTTGATGACAGTCCTGATGCAGCCGGCGTAGTCGCCGAGCTTGTCGCGCAGGCGGCGGATGTGCGTGTCCACGGCGCGCGACTCGCCCTCGTAGTCGTAGCCCCAGCACTTGACCAGCAGCTGCTCGCGGCTCATGACCATGTTGCGGTTGCGCATCAGGCAGCTGAGCAGGGCGAACTCCTTGGGCGTCAGGCTCAGCTCGCGCCGCCCGGCGAAGACCCGCCGAGTGGAGAGCTCGAGCGTGATGCCGGCCGCGCTCAGGCGGTCGTTCGTGAGCAGGTCGCCTCGGCTGCGGCGTATGAGCGCCATGGTCTTGGCGTAGAGCAGCGTTAGGCTGAAGGGCTTGGTCACGTAGTCGTCTGCGCCCAGCTCGTAGCCGAGCAGCTTGTCTTCCTCGTCGGAAAGGGCGGTTAGGAAAATTATCGGCACATCCTTCGTGCGCCTGAGCGCGCGGCAGACGCTGAGCCCGTCCAGCTCCGGCATCATGATGTCGAGCAGCACCGCGTCAAAGTCGCCCTCCTCGCTCAGCTCCAGCGCCGCGGCCCCGTCGGCCGCCTCTATGGGCGTCTCGCCGCGGCTCTTAAAGTAGTCGCAGAGCACCTCGCGCAGCTTGGGCTCGTCTTCGGCTATGAGAATTTTGCAGTCCATACCTCTCCCTCCCGGCACAAGCATAACGCGCGGATGTGTACTCCCTGTGTCGGCGGCGGAGCTTTTTGCCGCCGACCCTTACTTTTATTATGCTGGATTGAGCGGGCAATAGCAAGAGATATCTGCTTTACACATGTGAGAGGCGGCGCTGTATCGATACGAACCGTATCGATACAGCGCCGCCGCTCCGGCAGACCGCCCTGGCTGCGCCGCCGGCGAACGCCTTTGCGCCGGGGGCTTACTTATTCCTGACGCCGGTGTTCTCCGAGCCGTGTACTTCCTCGTGGTAAAAATAATCCACAATGACCGGATGCCCCGGCTCTGCCCGGCCGTAGGGCAGTTCGTTGTCCACGAAAGGACAATCATATTCTCCCGCAAGGCGCTTCGCTTGCTCCTCCAA
>CALWYR010000063.1 GCA_944385805.1 uncultured Oscillospiraceae bacterium | reverse complement strand
ACAACATAATCGGCCTCGGGATCAAACGGCTGGCCGTTGATGCTGTCGATGGTCACGCGGTTGATGGAGGCGGGGGCGTAGTAGGTGGAGCCGGGGTACTGCTCACCCTGGGCGAAGGCCTTGGTGGTATCGACGGTGAACTCAATGCCCGCGACCTGCGGGAAGGCGCCGACGGACTCGGGAGTGCAGTAGGTGGAAGCCTCGAGAGCCTCGAGCAGGACGGAGCCCTTGACCATGACGTAGGCGACGGTGTTGCCGAAGGGCAGGACGGTGAGGATGTCCTCCTTGGTGATGTCGCCGGCGTCGACGGTGGCGCGGATGCCGCCGCCGTTGGTGACGGCCACGACGTTGGCGTCATCGACGCCCAGGTTGCCCTGCTCCATGGCGTACCAGAGCATGGCGTCGGCGATGAGGTCGCCGAGGTTGGTCTCCTCGGTGCGGTTGCCGGGCTCGCGCTCGCCGTTGAGCAGCACCTCGCTCTCGGCGAACTTGACGCCGTAGAGGGAGTCTATCTCAGCCTGGATGCCGGCGACGCGGGCGGCGACGGCGGTGTCGGAGCCAGTGTAGTCGGCGAGGGCGACGTTCTCGGCGGTGATGGTCTTGGCCTCGGGGTCGATGGTGACGACGCCGATGTTCTCGGCCTTGGTGCCGGTGGAGGTGAGGACGGCGCCGTTGACCCTGCCGGTGTTGTTGGTGACGGCCATGATGTCGGCGAGGGTGGAGTGGCTGTGGCTGTCGATGAAGAGGTCGATGCCGTCAACCTCGGCGAGCAGGTCGGTGGAGCGGTTGGGAGCGCTCTCGGGGTCGATGCCGAGGTGGCCGAGGCAGACTATGTAGTCGACCTCTTCGGCCTCGAGGGCCGCGACCTGGGCCTCAGCGACAGCGACGAGCTCGTCGCCGGCGGAGAAGGTGACGCCGCCGAGCTTGCCCGGGTGAGCCTTGGTGGAGGTCTCGGGGGTGGCGAGGCCGAAGACGCCTATCTCAACGCCGTCGTCGGTGGTGAAGACGACATTGTCGTCAAAGACGGGCGCGCCGTCCTTGTAGGCGTTGGCGCAGACGACGTCGAAGTCGGCGCTCTGGAGGATGGTCATCAGGTTCTCGTAGCCGTAGTCGAACTCGTGGTTGCCGATGCCGGCGAGATCATAGCCGGCGAGGTTCATGAGCTCAACGGCGGTAGCGCCCTCGGAGACGCTGACGCTCGGGTCGCCCTGGATGTAGTCGCCGGCGTCAAAGAGCAGCACATAGGCGCCGCGCGCGGCGTAGTCAGCCTTCATCTGGGCAATCTTGGCGTAGCCGTCGATCGCGCCGTGGATGTCGTTGGTGTGAAGAATGACTATTTTGCCATCCAGATCCGTGGCTGCCTCATCCGCCAGGACGCCGCCGCAGAGGGCGAAGACCAGGGTGAGGGCCAGGAAAACAGATAACAGCTTTTTCATATCGATTCTCCTTTTTGGTTTTTTCGGCAGTTGCCTAATGAGCACATTATACTATGAATTTTTACAAAATGGAACACCCAAATCCTAAAATTCTTGTAAAAACCATGCTATCATTTGCGTAAAACGCGCCCTTCCCCCGGGAGAGAACTACAAAGTGGGGCGGGAGAGCTCCCGCCCCACAGTATGTGGTGTTGAGGTCAGATATTGAGCTCCGCGACGGAGTAGAGCACCGCGCCGCCGGCCAGCCGGCAACGCCCGCCCTCCACGGTGCACAGCAGCGTGCCGCCGCGGCGCGAGGCCTGGCGCGCTTTCAGCGCGCTTTTGCCGAGCCTCTCCGCCCAGAGCGGCGCGACATGGCAGTGCCCGCTGCCGCAGACCGGGTCCTCGGCCACGCCCAGCTTGGGCGCGTAGGAGCGCGTCACGCAGTCATACTCCGCGCCGGGCGCGGTTATGTGCAGCAGCAGCCCGTCGAGCTCGCGCACCAGCGCCTGGTCGACCTCGGCGGACCTGACCGCCTCCTCGCTCTCCAGCTCGCAGACGAGGTCGCGCGCCATCCACGCCGCCCTCACCGGCGCGCCTATCGCGCGCTCCATCTCCGGCGTCACGGGCACGCCGCGCAGCTCGTAGGCCGGGAAGTCGAGCTCATAGACCTCGCCGCGGCGCTCGCAGACGAGCTCGCCGCCCATTGTGTCGAAAACAAAGCGCGTCTCCTCGGGCGCTATGAAATTCGCCAGCACGAAGGCCGTGCCCAGCGTGGCGTGGCCGCAGAGGTCGATCTCCCCGCCCGGCGTGAACCAGCGCAGGCGCTGCCTGTCGCCCTCGCGCACGGTGAAGGCCGTCTCGGAGAGGTTGTTTTCAATGGCAATAGACTGCATGAGCTCGTCCGCGGGCCACTCGTCCAGGACGCAGACGGCGGCGGGGTTGCCCTCAAAGAGACGCTCGGCAAAGGCGTCGACGTGATAGCATTTCATAAAAGCCCTCCTTCGGAATCGCATAAGCGCATTATAGCACGCGACGCGGCCCGCGGCAACAAAGACCGCGTCTGCGTTGGAGCCAAAGAAGGCGGGAAAGCGGCTTTGAGCGTTGATAAGGATTGCCCGCGGCTCATTGGCTGAGCCGCGGGCAATTTTGCTTTTTCGCGGGTTTATTTCGCTTCGGTCCACTTCCACTCGGCGACCTCGGGGAGGTCGACGCCGTACTTGGCGATGTACTGCTTGTGCTCGACGAGCTTGTCCTTCATCTGCTGGATGAGGTACGCGCCGCGGTTGCCGAGCTGCGGCAGGTTGTAGAGCGCGGTCTGCACCAGGCTGAAGCGGTCGAGGTGGTTCATGACGCGCATGTCAAAGGGCGTGGTGATGGTGCCCTCCTCGATGTAGCCGCGGACGTGCAGGTTCTTGTTGCGGCGCTTGTAGGTGAGCTCGTGGATAAGGCTCGGGTAGCCGTGGAAGGCGAAGACGATGGGCTTATCCTTGGTGAAGAGCATGTCGTAATCCTGCTGGCTGAGGCCGTGCGGGTGCTGCTCCTCGCTCTGCAGGCGCATGAGGTCAACGACGTTGACCACGCGGATCTTGAGCTCGGGGAAGGCGTCGCGCAGGATCGTGACGGCGGCGAGGGTCTCGAGCGTCGGGGTGTCGCCGCAGCAGGCCATGACGATGTCGGGCTCGGCGCCCTCGTCGGTGCTGGCCCACTGCCAGATGCCGATGCCCTGGGTGCAGTGCTTGACGGCCTGCTCCATGGTCAGCCACTGGGGACGCGGGTGCTTGCTGGCGACTATAACGTTGACGTAGTTGCGGCTGCGGATGCAGTGGTCAAAGCAGCTCAGGAGGCAGTTGGCATCGGGCGGCAGGTAGAGGCGCACGACGTCGGCCTTCTTGTTGGCGACGTGGTCCAGGAAGCCGGGGTCCTGATGCGTGAAGCCGTTGTGGTCCTGCTGCCAGACGTTGCTGGCGAGGACGTAGTTGA
>CALWYR010000062.1 GCA_944385805.1 uncultured Oscillospiraceae bacterium | reverse complement strand
ACGGTAACAACTACGTTTACCATATTAACGGCTACTGGTGGGCTGACGGCACCGGCTACACCCTCGCTACCTCCGTCTGGAACCTCGACTCCGTCGAAGGTATCGTAGTCGGTAATGAGGGTACCGGTGACGACTACACCATGGTCAGCAAGAACTATGACGACGCTTCCGCCAATATCCTCGCCGAGGTCTCCGCTGACACCGACAAGGATCTCATGTACCACGCCGTTCGCGCCTGGTATTATGACGACGACGAGAACACCGGTGTTTACACCTATGACATGGCGAAGACCACTGTTGCTACCTGCGCTGCCATCGAAAAGGCCGTGAAGGACAACGCCTCCAAGGTCAAGGGCAACAGCTTCGACATCGGCGACAAGGACAATGCCAATACTGAGGGCAAGGCTCCTTACGAGTATGCTTTCATCGATAACACCGCTTACGCTAAGGACAGCTATGCTGAGGTCGAGTTCTACTTCAGCAAGGGCGATCTGGGCGTGACCGACAACGTCAAGAAGACCACTGTTGTTGATGACAAGACCGTTGATACTGAGGATATCTGGACTGACATCTCCAGCATCGCCAAGTTCAGCGAGGTTGTCTACCTCGTCGAGGGCGGCATCTACTACGTCTACCCGACCAGCGCCACCACCGGCACGGTTGACAAGTACAGCAACGTCACCAAGACCATCACCCTCACCGATGGTACCGAGCTCAGCGCTTCCGCTTTCTTCAAGTATGCTACTCTGAATGACATGGGTATCATTCTTGATACTACCTTCACCTTCCTGCTCGACAGCCACGGCCACTTCTACGATATCACTCGTAACGGTGTTGCCGATGTCTACTACTACACCGGCGAGTTCCAGGTCACCTCTGACTTCGGCGCTTACCACGGCGAGCACACCTACACCGCCCAGTTCATCAACGTCACCGACGGCACGGATGTTGATCTGCCCGTGACCAGCGACTTCATCCTGACCCACAACAATAAGGACGATATTACTGGCCTCCGTGATCCTGGCTTCTTCGACCTCGGCGTTGCCGATGCCAATGGCATCTACACCCCGGGCAAGGTTGACGCTACTAACACCTATGAGTTCAAGGATAACGAAGATCTTGAAACTGGCGACAGCGTCTACGCCGGCAAGTATGCCTTTGTCACTGATAAGTCCGGCCTTGCTCTGAATTCCAGCTTCAACACTGTCACTATCAATGGCAAGACGATCCGCATCGACGCTGACGCCAAGTACATCATCGCCACCGGCGACGGCAGCACCGTGAGCGCTACCACTTACGACAGCCTCGCTGATCTGCTCGCGGTTTACCCCAACAGCAACGTCACCCTCACCCCCGCTGCTCTGACCGTCTATACGACCGACACTCAGAACTACGCTTGCAGCGTCGTGTTCGGTTACCTCGGCCACGCTACCTCCAGGGGCAACAACCTCTTCCTCGCTGAGGATCTGGCCGGCGCTGATTATGAGACCTACCGTATCAACGGCCAGGTCGTCTACATCTATAAAGACTCCTTCTACCTGAACGGCGATCCGATTGACGTTATCCTGAGCAGCAAGTCTGATGATATGGTTCGCGGCTTCTACAAGTTCACCGTTAAGGACGGCATCTGGACTATTAAGAAGGAAGTTGAAGGCAATTACGTTGGTATCGCTCTTGTTCAGTCCGCCAGCGGACGTACTTGGCTGGACAATGTTCTTGTTTCCGACTCTGCTAAGGTCACTGACTGCCGCGACGATTACAAGAACACCGACGACGCCATCAACAGCGTTGACGAGCTCGTCGCTGCTTTCAACAACAAGAACGTCACCATGGCCTACACCAAGAACGGCGCCAACGGCACTGTTGATGTCATCTACGTCCTCGAAGAGGGCTGGGACAGCACCGTTACCGTTGAGCTCTCCGACGCTCTGAAGACTGCTGGCTGGCACTTCGTCAACGAGGCTGGCGAAAAGTTTGACTCCATCACCTACAAAGACGTCACGGTTGCAGCTCTCGAAGCGGAACTCACCCTGTACAATGACAACGTCGATGTGAGCGGTCTTGACTACTCTGGCGTCCTCAACTACAGCGTGAACGGCACCGCCGCCAAAGGCCTCGTGCCCGTTGATGGCGTGATTGAGCTGAAAAATCTTGACCCTACTACTCTGACTGACAACACCATCGTCATCGGTGCTGTGGGATCCACTGGCATGACGTTCACTGAATCTTACAGTAATGTCACTGTCACGCCTGCCTCGGTTGATGCTGGCCACGTCTTCGGCACTCCTGTCGAACTGACCTTTGAGATTGATCAGCCTGAGACTGCGGTGTACGACATCACCTTCACCAATTCCGTCACGGGTCTTGGTGAATACGGCTCCTTCACCATTGAGAACGTCAAGGTTGAAGCTGACTTCCACAGCTACACGTTCGTTGTTGTCCCCATGGGCAATGGCACTTGGACCATTACCTTCACCGAGGTTGCTACTCCGGTTGCCTGATTCGGTGAATCACCCCAAATAAACTAACACCTAGTTTCCCGCCCCCGGCCACCCCGGGGGCGGTTTTTACATCACCCCCCCACAAAAAACCCAAAAACCCGACCTTGACTTTTAGCCAAGATCGGGTATAATAAATATAGAGAGAGGCAGGTTGTAACCTTAGCGACTTGGCCTCTAACGAAGTGGACTAAGGAAATCTAATTAGATTTCGCAAAAGCCGTCACTTGGCAGAGTGGCGGCTCTTGCGTTTCTTAACGATAATGGTAATTGTAAAATCACCAATGTGTATCGTAAGGCGCATGGGTTCACCCCCTTTCGAGGATGTGCCAAGCCGCTTGCCGAAGCATAGTTACAACTGCCTCTCTCACCCCTCACGGGGCAAGTCAATTATATCAATATTCGGCAGGAAGGTCAACATTTCGCGCGAAAAAAGCCGCCAACCAGAACAGCGACTTGACAATCCAGCAATTTCGAGTATAATAAAGATAGAAAGAAGCACTGCGACAGACGGTTAATGACCTCAGACAAATGTTTAGCTGCTTGGTATCGTCACGCTGGTGCGTAACTTACCCAAGAGCCGTCACTTGGCCGAGTGGCGGCTCTTGAGCTTCTTCAGGACGATCCTGAAGGAGTAACCACGAAAGTGGATAAGTAAGCTTATCATCATCGCAGTCACCTCCTTTCAAAGAAAAGAGGCCAAAAACCACCTGCCGAATGTGCAGTGCTTCTTCCTCCCCTTTCGGGGCAAGATAATTATACCATATTTACCACGAACGTCAACAAATTTCGCCTATTTTCGTCCCGCGGCCGGTTGATTTCGGGCGCGGGGCGCTGCGGTACGGAGACGGGATTCTGCGCAAGTCTACGAAATGTACGGCGGTTTGCCGGGCGTATCTTGTGCTGGTTGCACCATTGACTTTCAAGGGCAAAGGCGGTATTATTAACCTACAATTTCATTCCTGCAAAGACAGTGAAGGAAAGAGTAGCCTGACAAGAACGGCACAGTGAGCTCCGGAGAGTGGGAACGGGGCGCGGGGAGGTCGGGTGAACATGGTTCCGGAGTTGCGCACCGAGCGCCGATGGCGTTAGGCTGCGACGGGCCCGCCCGTTACAGCGGCTGGGGTATGATGGTACCTCGCGAGGCGCGCCGCGCGAGCTGCGCGCGAATCAGGGTGGTAACACGGTTGTTTTAATCGTCCCTGACGCACTATGTGCGTCAGGGATTTTTTGTTGCGAGGGATAAGTATGGCAATGATTGAATTACAGCATTTGACGAAGACCTTCGGCTCGGGCGAGACGGCGGTACACGCGCTCAACGACGTGTCGCTGGGCATCGAGGCGGGCGAGGTCTTCGGCATCATCGGCCTCTCCGGCGCGGGCAAGAGTACGCTGGTGCGCTGCATCAACCTGCTGGAGAAGCCGACCTCCGGGCGCGTCATAGTAGACGGCAAGGAGATGACCGCGCTCTCCGGCAAGGCCCTGCGCGAGGCGCGGCGGAGCATCGGCATGATCTTCCAGGGCTTCGACCTGCTCATGCAGCGCGACGCGCTCGGCAACGTGCGCTTCCCGCTCGAGCTCGCCGGAGTCAGGCGCGCCGATGCCGACAAACGCGCGCGCGAGCTGCTCAAGCTCGTCGGCCTCGAGGGCAGGGAGGGCGCGTATCCCGCGCAGCTCTCCGGCGGCATGAAGCAGCGCGTGGCGATTGCCCGCGCGCTGGCGAGCAACCCGAAGGTGCTGCTCTGCGACGAGGCCACCAGCGCCCTCGACCCCACGACCACCGAGAGCATACTCGAGCTGCTGCGCGATCTCAACCGCTCGCTGGGCGTAACGGTCGTGGTTATTACGCACGAGATGCGCGTGGTCGAGCGGATATGCTCGCGAGTCGCGATTATCGCCGACAGCCGCATCGCCGAGCTGGGCGAGGTGCAGGAGGTGTTCCTGCATCCCAAGACCGAGGCCGCCAAGAAGCTGGTGCTGCCCAGCCGCTCCGGCAAGCTGGAGGGCTTCACCGAGGACGCCGCCGCCACGGCGGTCGACGAGTGCCGCGGCGAACTCATCCGCCTGGCCTTCGACGGCAGCAGCACGGACAGGCCGATAATCGCGGACATGATCCTCAGCTGCGGCGCGCCGGTGAGCATAATCTACGCCGATACGCGTACTATAGAGGGCCGGCTCTACGGCCACACGGTGCTGCAGCTGCCCAGCGACGCCGAGACTGCGGATAAGATGAAGCGCTGGCTCGCGAGCCAGGGCATCAGCTATACGAAGGAGGTGCAGTGAGATGAGCTTTTCACAGGTTTTGTCGCTGGTCCCGGAGGCGCTCTGGGAGAGCATATACATGACCGTGGCCACGACCTTCTTCGCCTATGTGATCGGCCTCCCGCTGGGCCTGGTGCTGGTCGTCACCGACAAGGACGGCGTCCACCCCATGCGCGGCGTCAACATGACGCTCGGCGCGGTGGTCAACTTCCTGCGCAGCATACCCTTCCTGATGCTGTTCCTCTTCGTGCAGCCGGTCACGCGCTTCATAGTGGGCACCTCCGCCGGCGCCGTAGCCGCGATAGTCCCGCTGGTCATAAGCGCCTTCCCCTTCGTGGCGCGCATGGTCGAGCAGAGCGCGAAGGAGGTGGATCGGGGCGTTATTGAGGCGTCCCAGTCCATGGGCGCGAGCAACTGGCAGATTATCACCAAGGTGCTGCTGCCCGAGGCCAAGCCGAGCCTCTTAAACGGCGCGGCGGTCTCCGCGACCACCATCCTCGGCTACAGCGCGATGGCCGGCTGCTTCGGCGGCGGCGGCCTGGGCGCGGTTGCGATGAACTACGGCTACCAGCGCTACGACTTCCTCGTCATGTTCGTCATGATAGTCGTCATGGTCTTCCTCGTGCAGGTCTTCCAGGAGTCCGGCACCAGGGGCGGACGGCTGACCGACAAACGGATAAGATAAAACCCTCGGGGGACGTCCCCCTCTCCGGCAAAAACCACACCAATATAAAACAGGAAAAGGAGAAAACAAAATGAAGAAGATTCTTGCCCTCGCGCTCAGCGCAATACTCTGCCTCGGCCTGCTGGCCGGCTGCGGAGAAGAGCCCGCCCCGAGCACCGAGACCGCCCCGGCGAGCGATCCGGCCGGCGAGCCGTCCGCCTCCGGCGAACTCGAGAAGATAATCGTCGGCGCGACCAGCACCCCCCACGGCGAGGTGCTCGAGGCCGTCCGCGGCGAGCTCGAGGCCCTGGGCTACGAGCTGCAGCTTGAGATTTTCAACGACTACGTCCTGCCCAACACCTCCCTCGCCGACGGCAGTCTGGACGCCAACTACTTCCAGCACGGCCCCTACCTCACCCAGTTCAACGCCGAGCGCGGCACCGACCTTGTGAACGTCGCCTCCATACACTACGAGCCGATGGGTATCTACCCGGGCAGCAAGGCCAGCCTTGACGAGCTCGCCGACGGCGACACCATCGCCATCCCCAACGACGGCTCCAACGAGACCCGCGCGCTGCTGATACTCCAGGACCTCGGCTACATCACCCTCAAGGAGGGCATCGACGCCAGCTCCAACGCCACCATCCTCGACGTCGTAGATAACCCGCACAACCTCGAGCTGCTCGAGATGAACGCAGAGAACATCCCGCACTCCCTCCAGGACGTGGCCTTCGGCATCATCAACGGCAACTACGCCCTCCAGGCCGGCCTGACCGGCGCTGACGCCCTCGCCAGCGAGGACGCCGAGAGCGACGCCGCCCAGACCTACGCCAACATCATCGCCTGCCGCGCCGGCGACGAGGACAGCGAGAAGATCCAGGCCCTCGTCACCGCCCTCACCAGCGAGACCTGCCGCGAGTACATCGAGGCCACCTACAACGGCGCCGTCGTGCCCATTTTCTGAGCCGGGGCTCCCTGATATGCTTTGACTCGAGGGGCGCCACCCTCTGCCGCGGCGGAGGGAAGCGCCCCTCCCGCTTACAGGAGGCGCGCCCGGCGAACGGGTATTTTGATGTAATATGGGAAAAGGCCCTGCCCGGTTCATTAGCCGGGCAGGGCCTTTTTGCGCTTATTTATCAGTCGGCGGCGGGGAGGGGGACCCGGAAGGCCCATTCACCGCCGGTGGTCTTCCAGCCGCAGCTGACGGCGTCGGCGCACCAGGCAAAGCCGTCTATGACCTGGCCGGAGCAGCCGGAGGCGACAAGGGAGCCGTTGGCGTCATAGAGCGTCCCGGTGCCGGGATTATAGATGTAGGTGTCGCCCGTGGCCTCGTCGCGCACGAAGCTGCACTCGCCGAAGATGACCACGCGGCTGTATTCGTCCATGACCGCCTCGCTGCCGTCGGCCAGGCGCACGAGCCAGAGCCCGCCGCTGCGGCCCAGCAGCTCCTCCGCGCCGGAGAAGTAGACCTGGCTGCCGTCGGAGAGGAAGACGCGCACGCCCGTCTCTCCCTTTACCCAGTAGCCGCCGTCGGTGGGGATGCCGGTGTAGCCGTAGAAGACGGCCTGCTCAAAGGTGCTGGTGTTGTAATATGTGCCGTCGGCGCCAATGCTGCCATAGCCGAGAGTGACCTCGCTGACGCCGGGCAGCTCGAGCCGCACCGTGCCGCTCTTGTCAATTATCTGCCACATGCCGCCGCCGTAGACCGCCGCGCAGCCGCCGGTAAAGCTCACCGCCTGCTCGTACTGCGGCTGGACAACGTACTCGCCGTTCGTGTCGATGTAGCCCCAGAGGCCGTTGTTCTTCACCGCGGCCAGGCCCTCGGAGAAGGGCAGGGCGTCCTCAAAGTAGCTGGTGCGGCCCTCGTTACGGTTGAGCGCCGTGCCGTCGGCGCGCAGGAAGCTCTTGGTGCCGCGCTGGTAGGTGCAGAGCATGAGCCCGTCCTCGCACTGCGCGAGCGTGGAGACGCTGCCCGCGGCCATCATGGAGCGGTCGGAGAAATTGGCGGTGTCGAAGACCGCGTTCCCCTCGCTGTCGTAGCAGACGGCGAGGTTGGCCTCCTCGTCCGTGACGCAGAGCACGCCGAGCTCCATGGGATAGACGCTGACGAAGCTGAAGTCGGTAATCCAGCTGCCGTCGGCGGCGCAGACGGCATAGAGGCCGTCCAAATCCTGCAAAATGTAGATGTCGAGGTATTCGGTCTCCGCGCCGGCCTGCCGCGAGGCGGTGGTGACGTTCATGAGCACGGGGTCGAGCACTATGCGCCCGCTCTCGGTGACGAGGCCGCCGCCGAAGGGCAGCAGCCGCCCGTAGCCCGCCGAGGTGGTGAGGGAGGTGATAACCTCGTCGCCGGCGCGGGAGTAGACGGCCTCAAAGGGCGCGTACTCCGTGAGCTGGCCGCGGTCGGTGGCTATGTTGGGCGCGGCGATATAGTCGTCGTCCTCGGCGGCGTTGCCGTCGGCGCGCTCGATTGCCGGCTCTATATACTGCTCCCTGACAGTGTTCCACTGGTCGCTGAGCCCGCAGCCGCTCAACAGCAGCGCCAGGCAGAGGGCGAGGGGTATAAGTCTTTTCTTCATCGCGCCGCCTCCATATAGCCCTGAGAGGATATGAACGCCTGGCCCACGCCGCCCTGCAGCCAGAGCCAGAGCGCCCGCTCGCCGCTGTCCTCGGCGGCGCCGGCGGAGACCCCGGCCAGCAGGTCGAGCCCGAGGGCGTACTCGCCGGAGCTAATAGTCTGGGCCGTGGGCTCCACGCCGTCCACGGCGATGAGCTTGTAGCCGTCGGCAAGGCCCATCAGCGAGCACTCGCTCCAGAGCCCGAAGCCGATAACGTTGCTGCCCGTGAGGGGCATGGCCTCGCCGGTGACGAGCTCCGCGCCGCAGCCGACGAGCCGCTCGAGCGCGGCGATGGAGCCGCTGCCCTCGGGACGGGTAAGTATCTGTATCGTGCCGTCCTCGCCGTAGGGCTGCCAGGAGCCCTCGCGGCCGGTGAAGATGTCCCTCAGCTCGCCGGAGCTCAGGCCGCTCACGGAGCTGCCCTCTCCAACGTAGAAAACCAGCGCGTCGCGCGAGACGGGCGCCGTCTCTATCCCGGAGGGCATGTCCGAGCCCTCGGGCGCTATGACCACGCCGGCCTCGCCCGCGCCGAGCGCGGCCCAGGCGGCGTCGGTCGCGCCGGCGGTGAAATGTCCGGCGGCCTCCTCGCGCGTCGTGCCCAGCATGATGGCCGTGACCGCCTCCGCCAGCGGCGCGCAGGCCCCGCTCACATAGAGCGCCGGGTAGCTCTGCGCGGTGAATTCATAGTCGAGCGCCGCGTCCGGCGTGGTCGTCGGGTCGGGCGCAAAGTCGCCGCAGGCGGCCAGCGAGAGCATCAGCGCCCCGGCCGTGAGCAGCGAAAAGAGCTTTTTCATCGTGTATCCTCCGTGTTCCCGCGAACGGGATTCTGGTCGAAATAGGGGCGGCGCAAACCGCCTGTACCTATTATATCTATTTATCTTAATCATTTATGAACAATCTGTCAATTCTTCATTTGCGGCACTTGACACAGAGGCCCGCCGGTGCTATATTAGCACTCGAAGGCTGAGAGTGCCAAAAGCCTGCGCGCCGCTGCGGCGCGCGGAGAGAAACGGGCGCGCGGTCTTCGGGGTGAGTATGGCTTTGAGCGAAAGGAAAAAGAAAATACTCGCCGCCGTGGTTGAGGAGTATATCCGCACGGCGGAGCCCGTCGGCTCCAAGACCATCGCGCAGACGGCCAACCTCGGCTGCTCCAGCGCGACCATCCGCAACGAGCTCGCCGAGCTCGCCTCGCTGGGCTATCTCGAGCAGCCGCACACCTCCGCCGGGCGCGTGCCCACACCGCAGGGCTACCGCATCTACGTCAACGAGCTCATGGAGCGGCAGAAGCTCTCGCTGGAGGAGACGGAGGCCATCAACCGCAGCCTGAACGAAAAGCTCGGGCAGCTCGACGACCTGGTCAGCAGCGTCAGCACGCTGACGTCCAGCCTCACGAACTACCCGGCCATGGCCATCGCCGCCGCCCCCGCGGCGACGATACGGCGCTTCGACCTCATCTACATCGACGCCAACACCTTTATCATCGTCGCCATGATGAGCAACGACACGGTCAAGAACAAGCTGGTGCGCCTGCCCGTGAGCGTGGGCCAGGACATGATAACCAAGCTCTCCGCCGTGTTCAACGCGAACTTCACCGGCATCACCGAGGACAAGATAAGCTCCCTCGCCATCCGCGCGGCGGAGCGGGCCGTGGACGACACCATGGGCCTGACGGGCGTTATCGCCTCCTTCGCCATCGAGGTGCTCTCCGAGGCGCAGACGGCGGAGACCTATGTGGTCGGCGCCAACCGCCTGCTGGCCCAGCCCGAGTATCAGGACCCGGCCAAGGCCCACGCCCTCATGAGCTACCTCACCGACGCCGAGCACATCCGCGAGCTGCCGTCGGTCTACTCCGGCGGGAGCGGCGGCGACATCAAGGTGCTGATTGGCCCGGAGAACGTCGCTGAGGAGCTCAAGGACAGCTCCGTGGTGCTCGCGAGCTACGACATGGGCGACGACACCAAGGGTCTCATCGGCGTGGTCGGCCCCACAAGGATGGACTACTCCACCGTGGCCGCCAAGCTGGGGCTCATCGCGAGGGCGCTCTCGGAGCGTCTGGGCGCCGGCAGCCAGCCGCCGCCGGGCCTCGACAACAAGCTGATAATTAAGGAAATAAAGGAAGATTCACATGGACAGCACGAACAATAGGCCGGAAGAGAACCTCCCCGAGGAGGAGAAGGCCCCCGAAACCGAACAGCCCGCCGGAGCCGAGGGCGCGCAGCCGGAGCCCGAGGCCGCGGAGCCGGAGAAGAAGCCCGGGAAGGAAAAAAAGGCCGAAAAGGCCGCGAAGAAGGCCGACAAGGCCGCCGAGGAATGCGCCGCGAAGGCCGCGGCCGAGCACGACCGCTATCTGCGGCTGGCCGCGGAGTACGACAACTACCGCAAGCGCTCGGCCCGCGAGCGCGAGAGCATCTACTCCGACGTGAGGGCCGACACGGTGACGAAGTTCCTCCCCGTGTACGACAACCTCGCCCGCGCGCTGGAGCAGTCCACCGCCGACGAGGCCTACCGCAAGGGCGTGGAGATGATTATGGCGCAGTTCAAGGACATCCTAGAGCGCCTGGGCGTGACGGAGATTGAATCCGTCGGCAAGACCTTCGACCCCGCGCTCCACAACGCCGTCATGCACGACACCGACGAGACGAAGGGCGAGGGCGAGATAGTCCAGGAGCTTCAGAAGGGCTTCAAGCTGGGCGACAAGGTCATCCGCTTCGCCATGGTCAAGGTCGTAAACTAAGCAGACAATCCCAATTTATCATATAAACTAATTCTTTGTATACTAACTGGAGGCATTTATTATGGGCAAGATTATAGGTATAGATCTCGGCACCACCAACAGCTGCGTGGCCGTCATGGAGGGCGGCGAAGCCGTCGTCATTCCCAACGCCGAGGGCGCGCGCACCACGCCGAGCGTGGTCGCGTTCAGCAAGACCGGCGAGCGCATGGTCGGCCAGGTCGCCAAGCGCCAGGCCGTCACCAACCCCGACCGCACGATAAGCTCCATCAAGCGCGAGATGGGCAGCAACTACAAGGTCAACATCGACAACAAGAGCTACACCCCGCAGGAAATTTCCGCGATGGTTCTGCAGAAGCTCAAGGCCGACGCCGAGGCCTACCTCGGCGAGAAGGTCACCGAGGCCGTCATCACCGTCCCCGCCTACTTCACCGACAGCCAGCGCCAGGCCACCAAGGACGCTGGCAAGATAGCCGGCCTTGACGTCAAGCGCATCATCAACGAGCCGACGGCCGCGGCCCTCGCCTACGGCCTCGACAAGGAGACCGACCAGAAGATAATGGTCTACGACCTCGGCGGCGGCACCTTCGACGTGTCCGTCCTCGAGA
>CALWYR010000061.1 GCA_944385805.1 uncultured Oscillospiraceae bacterium | reverse complement strand
CTCCATGGCGGCGATGATGTTGGGGCCGTTGTCGAAGCTGGTGAGCTCGAGGGTGATGCCCTCCTCCTCGAAGTAGCCGAGGTTCTGGGCGGCGGCCAGGGCCCACAGGGAGCCGTAGTTGTTCATGAAGCCGATTTTGAGGGTCACGGGCTCGACAGAGGGCTCCTCAGCGGGAGTAGTCTCGGCGGGAGTGCTCTCAGCGGGCTCGGCGGGAGTGCTCTCGGCCGGGGCGGGCTCCTCGCCGCAGGCGGCGAGAGCAAAAACCATGACGAGAGCCAGCAGCAGGGCTATAAGCTTCTTCATTTTTGTTCCTCCTGAATTTTTGATTTTATTGATAATGGCGCAGCCATTATTTTCGCACTTCAAGATACTCCTGGTAGACGAGAGACCAGATCTCGTTCTTGAGCTCGAGGAAACGCGGGCTCATCTTGGTCTCCTGGTCGCGGGGGTAGGGGATGTCGATGTCGATGATGGCCTTGACGCGGCCCGGGCGGGCGGACATTACGATGACCTTCTGGGCGAGGATGATGGCCTCGTCAACGTCGTGCGTTATAAAGAAGCAGGTCTTGCGGTCGCGCTCCCAGGTCTGGAGCAGCTCGGTCTGGAGCTGGGTGCGGGTCTGGGCGTCGAGCGCGCCGAAGGGCTCGTCCATGAGCAGGACCTGCGGGTCGGCGGCGTAGGCCCTGGCGATGGCCACGCGCTGCTTCATGCCGCCGGAGAGCTCCTTGGGGTAGCTGTCGGCGAACTTGGTGAGGTCGACCTTCTCGAGATAGTGCATGGCGAGCTCGTCGGCCTCGGCGCCCTTGATGCCCTTCATCTCCAGGGCGAACTTGACGTTCTTCTTGACGGTCAGCCATGGGAAGAGCGCGTACTGCTGGAACACGACGCCGCGGTCGGTACCGGTGCCCTCGACGCGCTTGCCGTCGCAGTAGACCTCGCCGCTGGTGGGCTCGAGCAGGCCGGCGATGATGTTCAGCAGGGTGCTCTTGCCGCAGCCGGAGGGGCCGACGACGCAGATGAACTCGTTGTCGTGGATGTCGAGCGTCACGCCGTTGAGGGCTATCATCTCGCCGCCCCTGCCGGTGAACTTCCTGACGACATTGTCCACGTGCACCTTTACGGGCGCGCCTTCGATGTAGTTAGTGAGATTAGTTTCCATCAGTTAATCGTCTCCTGCCAGCCGGTCAGCTTCTTTTCAAGGAAGCGGATGATTTTCTCTATCAGTATGCCGATGATGCCGATGATGATGACGTAGGCCAGCATCGGCGCGGATTCAAAGGTGTTGTTGAGGGCGCGGATGCGCATTCCGAGGCCGGCCATGGCGCCGGTGCTCTCGGCGGCTATCAGGGTGGTCAGCGCGACGGAGGCGCCGAGGCGGATGGCCGTCATGATGAAGGGGAGCGTTGCGGGGGCGATGACGCGGATGAAGATGTCACGGTCCTTGGCGCCGAGGACGCGCGCCGCCTTTATCAGGGTCTCGTCGATGTTGATGACGCCCTGGTAAATCGTCACGCACATGGTGAGGAAGCAGGCGATGGTGATGGTCGTGACCTGGGCGGGGCGGCCGACGCCGGCGCAGATGACTATCAGCGGGACGTAGGCCAGAGGGGGAATGTTGCGGACGAACTGTATCCAGGGATTGATGACATTGCGCACCGGGATATACCAGGCCATGAGGATGGCCACCGGCAGCGCTATGACAAAGCCGAGCGCGAAGCCCGCGGTGACAGAGATAAGGCTGCTCGAGAGGTCCTGCCAGAACACGCCGCGCTCTATCATGGTCAAGAGGCCATCGATGGTGACGGGCGCGAACGGGAACGCGCGGTCAGTCTTGGGAAGTATGCTCAGTATGTACCAGACCACCATAGCCGCGAGGAAGGATATGATGACCCAGACCCAGGCGGGTAGCTTATTCGCCCAGGAGTTTTTGTTGTTTCTCAACTCCGGTCTCCCCTTTCATACATGGATTTAACAAATCCTTATACTCAGTATAGCCCTCTAATCAGAATTTGGTAGTATGAAGTTTCATCATACCTTTTCCCAGACGCCAGGCGGCGGCAATGGCCGGTTTCCGCCCCAAAAACGAGCAAAACGCAAAAAATCAGCCCCATTCCCGGTAACGGAACGGGGCTGATTCTACAAACCCGGGCTATTTTCGCGCCGGCCCGCCTCAGAACTCGAGCGTGGCAAAGTAGTCCTCGGCCGTCTCGGCGCGGCGGATGATGCGCGAGCTGCCGTCGGCCTCGAGCAGCACCTCGGCGCTGCGCAGGCGGCCGTTGTAGTTGTAGCCCATGGCGCGGCCGTGCGCGCCGGTGTCGTGTATGACCAGCGTGTCGCCGATATTCACCTCAGGCAGCATGCGGTCGACGGCGAACTTGTCGTTGTTCTCGCAGAGAGAGCCGGTGACGTCGTAGAGGTGAGCGCGCTCGGCGCGCTCTTTCCCGGCGACGGTGATGTGGTGGTAGGCGCCGTACACGGCCGGGCGCATGAGGTCGCAGGCGGAGGCGTCCACGCCGACGTAGTCCTTGTAGATGTGCTTCATGTGCAGCACCTTCGTCACCAGGCAGCCGTAGGGCGCGAGCATGTAGCGGCCCATCTCGGTGAAAATCCTCACGTCGCCCATGCCGGCGGGGACGAGGATGTCCTCATAGGCGCGGCGCACGCCCTCGCCGATGACGGCGATGTCCGGCATCGGCTCGCCGGGGCGGTAGGGTGTGCCCACGCCGCCGGAGAGGTTGACGGAGGCGACGTGCGCGCCGGTCTCCGCGTGCAGCTCCGCGTCCAGGCGGAAGAGCTGGGCGGCGAGCGCTGGGTAATAGGCCTCGCTGGTGGTAT
>CALWYR010000060.1 GCA_944385805.1 uncultured Oscillospiraceae bacterium | reverse complement strand
GAAGTTGTGCGAGCAGAGGATGGCCACGTTGGTGTTGGGGCTCTTGAGCTCCGCGCCCTTGTAGGCGTGGCCGTTGACGACGGCGAGGTCGTTGTCGTAGTTCTCCTGGCTGACCACGCCGCCTGGGTTCTGGCAGAAGGTGCGCACCTTGTTCTTGAAGGGCGCGGGGTAGCCGATGAGCTTGCTCTCATAGAGGACGTCGTTGATCTCCTCCATGATCTCGTTGCGCACCTCGACGCGCACGCCGATATCGACGGTGCTGGGCTGGTGCTGGACGTGGTGCTCGGTGCAGATCTTCTCCAGCCAGTCCGCGCCGCGGCGGCCCGTGGCGACGACGGTGTGCTCCGCGCGCAGCTCGAAGTCCTGATGCCCGTCGTTGAGCAGGACGCCGAGGCAGGCGTCGCCGTCCATGATGAGGTCGCGGCACTCGGTGTCGAAGAGCATCTCGACGCCGTGGTCTATGAGCCAGTTCTCGATCCCGAGGTAGACGTCGTGCGCCTTCTCGGTGCCCATGTGGCGTATCGGGCAGTCGACGAGCTTGAGCCCGGCCTTGATGGCACGGGCGCGGATTTTGCGCACCTTCTCGTCGTTGCCTATGCCCTCGATGTGCTCGTCCGCGCCGAACTCGAGGTAGATGCTGTCGGCGTAGTCGATGGTCTCCTGGGCGAGCTTGTAGCCGATGAGCTCGGGCAGGTCGCCGCCGACCTCATAGCTCAGGGAGAGCTTGCCGTCGGAGAACGCGCCCGCGCCGGAGAAGCCGGTGGTGATATGGCAGACGGGCTTGCAGTTCATGCACTTTCCGGTTTTGGCCTTCGGGCAGCTGCGGCGGGTGAGCTCGCGGCCCTTCTCGACCATGACAATCTTCTTCTTTGACCCGCGGCGGAGCATCTCCAGCGCCGTGAAAATACCGGCAGGCCCCGCGCCCACGATGACAACGTCAGCGTTCATGAGTAACCTCCAGACATAAAAACAGCACGCCCACTCCGCGTGCTAATACTTACTAAACTTCGTTGGCCTGAAAGCCAGACACAAAAGCCCTTGTAATCCCGAACGGAACTGTAGTTCCGTTCGGAGAGGAGAAACGAATCCGTCCGGCGCAGTTTTCGCCGGAAGGCGCAGCCTGGCGGCGGAAACGGAGCGGTAAGGATTTGTTTCAAAAACCCCCGTTAAACCCGAACGGAACTGTTGTTCCGTTCGGAGAGGAGAAACAAATCCGTCCGGCGTAGTTTTCGCCGGAAGGCGCAGCCTGGCGGCGGAAACGGAGCGGTAAGGATTTGTTTCGACGATGGAGCGGGCAACGAGATTCGAACTCGCTACCTCCACCTTGGCAAGGTGGCGCTCTGCCAAATGAGCTATGCCCGCAAAACCTTATATATTATACCACGGTCTCAGGATATGTCAAGTGCCAAATTTGAAGATTTTATGGATGAGAATTGACTGCCGGCATGGTACAATAGTTTTATAAATTGAAATGGACTGTGGGGTAATGATTATGATAGCATCAACTGTCACCGCATGTTTTCCGCAGAGTGTTGAGAAGGTCTGGGCCGTCCTGACCGACATTGAGGGCTATCCGCGTTGGCGCGGCGATGTGTGCCGCGTGGAGCTTGTGCCGGGCGGGTTCATTGAGTATGCGCCGAGCGACTTTGCGACGCGCTTTACGGTCACGCAGAGGAAGGAGTGCGCGCTCTGGGGCTTTGACATTGCGAATGACAACCTGACTGGCTCCTGGCTTGGCGAGCTGCGCGCCGTCGGAGAAGGTACACAGGTCACTTTCACCGAGCTCGCGCGTCCGAAAAATCCGCTCGTTCTCCCTCTGGTGAAGCCCTATCTGCGCAGCCAACAGCATCGCTTTATAGAAGAGCTCAGAGCAGCGCTTTGAGCTTGCTCGCGGCGTCGTCCGAGGCCTTGCGGCCGGGCTTTCCACGCCGCCCTTAATGTGAGCCGGCCTGCCGCGTCAATTCGCCGGCGGCGTCATGCCAGCCGTCCTGCCAATAGCGCCGCCAGCCGAGATCGTACTGGGAGGCGCCCTCATAGGGCGAATCGCAGAACCCGTCGGCGCCGACGCCGCTCAGAGCGGCCTCATATCCGGCAAGATAGCCCGCGTCCGCGCCGGAGATGTATTGGAGCCTGTCGCCGGCGTAGATGAGCCAGACGAGGCATACTGCCATCGCCGCGGCTATCATCGCGCCCTCAAGCTGCCTGACGCCGTGGCGAAAGACGCTCTCGCGGCCCTTGAAGCCGTCCCATACCAGCCCCGCGGCGAAGCCGAGGACAAAGCATATCAGGAAGCCCACGAAGCCGGAGAAGAGCCCCGCCGGGCCAGTCGGCCAGAGCAGCGCCGCGGCGCAGCCGCCCGCCGCGCCCAGGAGCACCGTCCAGGCCGTGCGCCGCCAGCCCGCGAGCAGCGCGAGCACCGACACTGCTAAGCAGGCCGGCGCGGTGAGCACGGCGTTCAATATCCTTCCCGTGAGGAAGCTGACCGGCCCTTCCGTGTACCACGCGAGCATGTAAGCGCCGTACAGCAGGGAGTAAAGCGTGAACAGCAGCGCTATGCGCTTGGCCAGCCTCGCCGCCTTCGCGCGCTTTTCCGCTCCCGCGTCCGCTGCCTCGCCGAGCAGCTGTACGCCGAAGAGCTCCGTGAGAGCGAGGAGATTGGCTGTGCTCGGCATACTCTGCCCGGACTCCCAGCGGGAGACCGCCTGACGCGTGACGCCGAGCTTCTCCGCCACGTACTCCTGCGTGTACCCGCGCCCAGAGCGCAGCTCCTTTACGCGCGCGCCTATATCCATGACCTCACCGCCCTTCGCCCTGATTATACAGTGAAGCGCCCCTTTTGTCGAGCAAAAGAGGCGCAATTATCGCTTGCGTATATGTAATCAGATAAAATTCTGCACCAGCACCAGCAGTATCACGCCGGGGATGCCGAGCACGCCGGCCACGAGGGCGTTTACGGCGTTGATGCCGAGGGCGAAGCCGAAGAAGCCGCCGAGGAAGTTGAAGACGAAGAGCAGCACCAGCCCGCTCACCATGTTCAGCAGCAGCTTGAATATGAGCCTGAGCGGCAGGCGCAGTATGGTGAGCAGCAGCCAGAGCAGCAGCACGCAGACGACTATTACGACGGCTGCGGCGACGGATTCGGGGATGGCGATGGGCATGGTTGACCTCCTACAGGAAAAATGACTTGACGGCGCGCACGGCGCAGTTGTAGCGGCTCTTGAGGGCGCTTATCTCATAGATGCAGGCGTCGAGCGCGGCCTCGTCGGTGACGGCGTTGAAGCGGCCGTAGGTCTCGTCGAGGCGGCCGCGTACATCGTCTAGCTCGGCGAGGGCCTTTTCGTATTCGGCCCGGAGGGCGCGTCTTTGCTTTCGTTTGGACAAGAATATCACTCCTTGTCCCTATTGTATTCCGACGCGGCGGCTTTTAAACAGCTTTTTGACGCGGAAATTGGCTGATTGTTCCTCTCATAATCCGCGCGGCGCGGCACACAATAGACACGGACACAGCGAAAGGCGCGGCGGGGCCGAGAAAGAAAGAAGGCCCGAGGCCGGTGTCGGACGCGTGAAAGCGTCACACGACGGATGGCCGCCCGCAGGGGACGCCGTCGGACAGCGAACCCATCGGGGAGATGGGGAAGGTCCAAAGCCGGATTGCTGGGTCAAGCGCCGGGATACCGGCGCGGCGGGGGAGAAATCCCCCGCTTTTTTGTTGGGCTTGAAAAAAGCGGCGGAATAAGATATAGTATAATAGAACGAATATCGAACAACATCTTGCGATAGGTGAGGAAAGACAGCACATGGCAAAAAGGACAAGCCCCGAATACGGCAACGACAGCATCGCCCAGCTCAAGGGCGCGGACCGCGTGCGCAAGCGCCCGGCGGTCATCTTCGGCTCAGACGGGCTCGAGGGCTGCGAGCACGCGGTCTTCGAGATACTCTCCAACTCCATAGACGAGGCCCGGGCCGGAAACGGCAACATTATAACACTGACGCGCTATCTCGACAAGAGCATAGAGTGCGAGGACTTCGGCCGCGGCTGCCCGGTGGACTGGAACCCCACGGAGCAGCGCTGGAACTGGGAGCTCGTCTTCTGCGAGCTCTACGCCGGCGGCAAGTACAAGAACAACGACGGCGGCGACTACGAGTACTCCCTCGGCCTCAACGGCCTCGGCAGCTGCGCCACGCAGTACGCGAGCGAGTACATGGACGTCACCGTCCGCCGCGACGGCAGGAAATATACGCTGCACTTTGAAAAGGGCGAGATCGTCGGCGAGATGAAATCCGAGCCCATAGACCGCAAGAAGACCGGTACCGACATCCGCTGGCGGCCGGACCTCGAGGTCTTCACGGACATCGACATCCCGCTCGAGTACTACCGCGGCACGCTCAGGCGTCAGGCCGTGGTCAACGCGGGCGTCACCTTCCGGCTCAAAAACGAGGTGGCCGCGGGGAAGTTCGAGACGGAGGACTTCCTCTATGAGAACGGCATCCTCGACTACGTCGGCGAGATAGCCGGAGAGGAGGTGCTGAGCGCGCCTTACTTCATCCAGGCCGAGCGGCGCGGCCGCGACCGGGCGGACAAGCCCGAGTACAAGGTAAAGCTCTCGGCGGCCTTCTGCTTTTCGCGGCAGCTGAGCCTCATAGAGTACTACCACAACAGCTCCTGGCTCGAGCACGGCGGCGCGCCGGAGAAGGCCGTGCGCAGCGCCTTCGTCTCCGCCGTGGACGGATACATAAAGAAGGCCGGCAAGTACTCCAAGAACGAGAGCAAGATAACCTTCCAGGACGTGGCCGACTGCCTCGTGCTCGTCACAAACTGCTTCTCCACGCAGACGAGCTATGAAAACCAGACCAAGAAGGCCATAACAAACCGCTTCATCCAGGAGGCCATGACGGAGTTTTTGCGCTCGCAACTGGAGATATACTTCATCGAGCACAAGCCCGAGGCCGACAGGATAGCCGACCAGGTGCTCATCAACAAGCGCTCGCGCGAGCAGGCCGAGAGCTCCCGCCTAAACATAAAGAAGAAGCTCACCGGCAGCATGGACATCTCCAACCGCCTGCAGAAGTTCGTCGACTGCCGCAGCCGCGACGTGAGCCGCCGCGAGATCTACATCGTCGAGGGCGACAGCGCCATGAGCTCCTGCAAGATGAGCCGCGACGCCGAGTTCCAGGGCATCATGCCCGTGCGCGGCAAGATTTTGAACTGCCTCAAGGCCGACTACAGCCGCATTTTCAAAAGCGACGTCATAACCGACCTCGTCAAGGTGCTTGGCTGCGGCGTGGAGACGCAGAAGCACGTCAAGGAGCTGCCCGCCTTCGAGCTGGACAACCTGCGCTGGAGCAAGATTATAATCTGCACCGACGCGGACGTGGACGGCTTCCAGATACGCACGCTGATACTCACCATGCTCTACCGCCTCGCGCCCACGCTTATAAGGGAGGGCTACGTCTATATCGCGGAGAGCCCGCTCTACGAGATAGTGTCCGGCGGCAGGACCTGGTTCGCGTACTCCGACCGCGAGAAGTCCCAGATAGTCGAGGAGCTCGGCGGGGCTAAGGCCAGCATAAACCGCTCCAAGGGCCTGGGCGAGAACGACCCGGAGATGATGTGGCTCACCACCATGAACCCGGAGACGCGGCGGCTCATCCGCGTCATGCCCGAGGACGCCGAGCGCACGGCGCAGGTCTTCGACCTGCTGCTGGGAGACGACCTGCAGGGCAGGAAAAAGCACATATCCGAATTCGGCAGCCAGTATTTAGACCTGGCAGACATATCCTGAGGGGGCATACTTATGGACATCAAAACAACCCGCAAGGTGGTGCTCATTGGCTTCACCATCTGCATCTTCGCCAGCGTCGTCGGCATCTTCTTCGGCGCGGGCAACCCGGAGCTCTCCAACTACATGCTGATTGTCGGCGTCATAGTGCTGCTCTTCACGGCGGCGATAATCATGAAGTACGCGCGCTGCCCCTGGTGCGGCGGCTCGCTGCTGCGCAAGTTCTTCAAGCTGGAGGTCTGCCCGCACTGCCACCGCAACCTCACCACAGGCAAGAAGAAAAAGGGCCACGGCGGCAGGGGAAGGAAATAAATGGCGCGCAAGAGTAAGAAAGCAAGCGAAACGCAGCGCAGGGGCGCGGCGGAAAACGTCATGGGCCTGAGGGCGGAGGTGCTCGAGCAGCCGATAACCGAGACGCTCGAGACCAACTATATGCCCTACGCCATGAGCGTCATTGTCTCCCGCGCCATACCCGAGATAGACGGCTTCAAGCCCAGCCACCGCAAGCTGCTCTACACCATGTATAAGATGGGCCTCCTGAACGGCGCGCGCACCAAGAGCGCCAACATCGTCGGCCAGACCATGCGCCTCAACCCGCACGGCGACGCGGCCATATACGAGACGATGGTGCGCCTGACGCGCGGCTGCGAGGCGCTCAACGTCCCCTTCGTGGACAGCAAGGGCAGCTTCGGCAAGGTCTACTCCCGCGACATGGCCTACGCCGCCTCGCGCTACACCGAGGCCAGGCTCGCGCCAATATGCGCCGAGCTCTTCGGCGACATAGACAAGGACACGGTCGACTTCGTCGACAACTACGACGGCACGATGAAGGAGCCGACGCTGCTGCCCACGGCCTTCCCCAACGTGCTGGTCAGCGCCAACACGGGCATCGCCGTCGGCATGGCCAGCCAGATCTGCGGCTTCAACCTCACGGAGGTCTGCGAGACGGCGATAAACTACATCCGCGACCCCGAGTGCGACCTCATGGCCACGCTGCCCGCGCCGGACTTCCCCACGGGCGGCGAGATAGTCATGGACACGGACGCCATGCGCGAGATCTACCGCACGGGACGCGGCAGCTTCAAGGTGCGCGCGCGCTGGCGCTATGACGAAAAGGCCAATATCATCGAGGTCTATGAGATACCCTACACCGCCACGGTCGAGGCCATCATGGACAAGGTGGCGGAGCTCGTCAAGGCCGGCAGGTGCAAGGAGATAGCCGACATGCGCGACGAGACCGACCTCGGCGGCCTCAAGCTCGCCATCGACCTCAAGCGCGGGACGGACCCCGAAAAGCTCATGGCGAAGCTCTTTAAGCTCACGCCGCTCATGGACTCCTTCCCCTGCAACTTCAACATCCTGATCGCGGGCACGCCGCGCGTTATGGGCGTGGGAGAGATACTCGGCGAGTGGGTCTCCTGGCGCACCGAGTGCGTCAAGCGCCGCATCTACTTCGACCTCAAGCGCAAGCGCGAGAAGCTGCACCTCCTCAAGGGCCTGGGCAAGATACTGCTCGACATCGACAGGGCGATCGCGATAATACGCAATACCGGGCGCGAGAGCGACGTGGTTCCCAACCTCATGGAGGGCTTCGGCATCGACAAGGCGCAGGCCGAGTACGTCGCCGAGATCAAGCTGCGCAACATAAACCGCGAGTATATCCTCAAGCGCACGAGCGAGACCGAGGCCCTCGAGGCCGAGATAGCCGGGCTGGAGGACACGCTCGCGAGCAGGCGGAAGATTCAAAACGTCATCGTTTCCGAGCTGCGCCGCATAATTAAGCAGTACCCCTCGCCGAGGAAGACCGGCATAGTCTTCGCCGACGAGCTGCCCGAGGAGCCCGAGGACGAGGGCGTTCCCGACTACCCGGTCAACGTCTTCGTCTCACGCGAGGGCTACCTGAAGAAGATAACGCCGCAGAGCCTGCGCATGTCCTCCGAGCAGAAGTACAAGGAGGGCGACGGGCCCATGACGCAGTTCGAGGGAACAAACAGGGGGGAAATCCTCGTCTTTACGGACAGGCAGCAGGTCTACAAGGCCCGGCTCGCCGACTTCGAGGACACCAAGGCCAGCCAGCTCGGCGCTTTCCTGGCGAGCAAGCTCGGCATGGAGGGCGGCGAGACGGTCAAGGCCGTGCTCTACGCCGGGGACTACTCCGGCGAGGCGCTGCTGTGCTTCGCCAACGGCAAGGCCGCGCGGCTGCCCCTCTCCGTCTACGAGACCAAGACCAACCGCAAAAAGCTCGTCAACGCCTACTCGGACAAGAGCCCGCTGGTCAAGGCGCTGCCCATGGCGGGGGACATGGAGTGCGCGGCCTTCTCCACCGAGGGCAGGGCGCTCATCTTCAATACCGCACTGCTCGCGCCCAAGGCCAGCAAGAGCACCCAGGGCGTGGGCGTGATGACGCTCAAGCCGCGCTATACGCTCGAAGACGTCAGGCCGCTTTCCGAGACCGGAATCAAGAACCTGGCGCGCTACCGCGTGAGAAGCCTCCCCGCCGCGGGCGCGCTGCTGAAGGACGAGGACAGGGGAGAGGAGCAAATGACACTGGAGGTATGAGCCAATGCAGCACCACTCCGCTCGCGACATAGTCCGCGAATGGGCGCTCATCTTTGCCGGCGCGGCCCTGTACGCCGTGGGCTACAGCTTTTTCTTCTATCCCAACGGCATAGTCCCCGGCGGCGTTACGGGCATCGCCACGATTGTAAATTACCTCACGGACCTGCCCGTCGGCGTCGTAAGCATGGTGATAAATATCCCGCTCTTCGCCTTCGGCTGGAAGCACTTCGGGCGGCGCTTCATACTCTTCAGCTTCGCCGCGACCGTGCTCATCTACGTCTTTGTGGACTCCTTCGCGCTGCTGAACGCCGCGGCGACGGACAATATCCTGCTCGCGGCCACCATCGGGGCCTGCCTCAACGGCATGGGCCTGGGCTGCGCCTACCTCTCCGGCGCGACCACCGGCGGCGTGGACATAGTGGCCAAGGTGCTGCGGCAGAAGTACCCGTACATAAACTTCGGCACGCTTATCATGCTCATCAACGTCGTCATCATCGGCGCCTACGGCCTCATCTTCAACCACTGGGAGGCCGTGATGTTCACGGTCATCGCCCAGTTCGTCGTCTCCCGCTCCATCGACACGGTGCTCTACGGCCTTGACACCAGCAGGGTCTGCTACCTCATAAGCGAGAAGAGCTCCGAGCTCGACGAGGCCATCACCGCCACCATGCACCGCGGCGTCACCAAGCTCCACGGACAGGGCGGCTATACGGGCAAGCCGCGCGACGTGCTCATGTGCGTCATAAAAAAGCGGGAGATCACCGCCCTGCGCAAGATAGTCAAGGCCGTCGATCCCGGCGCATTCTTCATCGTCACCGACGCGAAGGACGTCTTCGGCAACGGCTTCGGCAACATAAACGAGGAATAAGCGAGTAAAGGAAGGGGAAAGACAATGGATGCTGAAAAGCTGAAGAAGAGCATGGAGTCCCGCGGCTGGAGCTTCAAAAGCTTCGCTGCCGGCGCGGAGGCTACCGACTACCTGGCCGGCGAGCTGGCCGGCATGACCGTCGGCATCGGCGGCTGCGGCACGGCGGAGGCCATAGGGCTCTACGACAGGCTCAGGGCAGTGTGTCCCGACGTGGCCTGGCACTGGAAGGAGAGCGACGACATGGCCGCTCGTGTGCGCGCCATGACGACCGACGCCTATGTCTGCTCGGCCAACGCCATAGCCGAGACAGGCGAGATAGTCAACATCGACGGCATGGGCAACCGCCTGGCCGGCACCCTCTTCGGCCACAGGCGGGTGTATATCGTCGCAGGGCGCAACAAGGTCTGCCCGGATCTCGACGCGGCCATATGGCGCGCCCGCAACGTCGCCGCGCCGCTGAGGGCGCGCAGTATGAACAAGAAGACCCCCTGCGCCGCGGGCGAGCTAAAGTGCCACGACTGCCGCAGCCCGGAGCGCGTCTGCTGCGGCATGACGATACTGATGAACAAGATGATGGGCATGGAAAAGTGCGAGCTCGTCCTCATAGACGAGGACCTGGGCATGTGATTTCAAGGGAGGCGCGGCATGAAGAAAGCGTTGGCGGCGGTTTTACTGGCCGCTATGGCGTTGTCACTGGGCGGCTGCGCCTCTGTTTTTGACAAGACCTATTACAGCCGCTCGGACTACGAGCTCACGCCCGAGTCCGGCTCCGAGCTGCCAGAGGGCGGCGCGGTGGAGGTGAGCGGCTACCTCGAGCTCACGCTCGCAATCAACAACCTCGTCGCCGAGCACGGCGAGAGCGCGGTCATACACTTCACCGCCTACGACGGCGACATCGCCGAGGACCTGGCCGCGGCCTGCCGCGAGGTGAGCCGAGACACCGCCCTCGGCGCCTACGCCGTCGACTACATCAGCTACGACCTCGACCGCATCGTCGCCTACTACGAGGCGGAGGTCTTCGTCTATTACAAGCGCACGGCCGAGGAGCTCGAGCAGATAGTCAGCGTCAGCACCGCCTCCGGGCTCTACAGCGCCATCTGCGATATGCTCGCTGACATGGAGACCGAGCTCGTGGCCATGGTGGGCGCTTCGAGCGTGGACGAGGCCGCCGTGCTCGACTACGTGGACGAGGCCTATTTCTCCGACCCGCTCGCCTGCGTCGAGCGGCCCGACGCCACGGTCAGCGTCTATACGGGCAGCGGCTTCCAGCGCATCGTGGAGCTGCGGCTCAACTACCACGCCACGGCCTCGGCCATGCAGTCGCGGCGCAGCGTGATTGAAAACCGCCTCAACAGCCTGCTGGGCTACGTCACCAGCGACAGCCAGAGCTACCGCGCGCTGCAATGCGCCATCGCGCTGGTCAACGAGTGCTCCCGCTCAGAGAGCGCGCCCGGCACGCTCTGGAGCGCGCTCATGGCCGGCGAGGCCAACAGCGAGGGCATAGCCGTGGCCTATAAGGCCCTCTGCGACGCGGCGGGCGTGGAGTGCGTTGTGGTCGAGGGGCGCTTCGAGCGCGACGAGCATTTCTGGAACATCATCACCGTAGACGGGGCGAGCTATCACGCCGACATCTCCCGCGCCATGGAGCTGGGCTTCACCGGCACCTTCCTCACCAGCGACGCCCAGATGTGGGGCAGCTACTGGTGGGACGACCAGGACTACCCCGAGTGCGCCGGGCCGCTCAGCTACAGCGCGCTGGTGAGCGGCGGCATGGAGAGCGAGGCCCCGGCGAGCGACTCCCCCGGGCCGGAGTCTGAGCCCACGCCCAGCCAGAGCGCGGAGCCGGCCTGACGTTTGTGACAGGCGGCTTTCCCGGTTTAAAGGATTAACTGTCGAAATCTACAATTCCAATATGTGGGCATGTGTGCTATAATGTACCTAACAAGACCACAGATTGGGAGGTAATTACTATGGCAAAGCTGGAAAAAACCCTTCACGGCGATTTTGACACGGTGCTCAGGAGCCTGGACGACGGCATCCTCAAAGGCAGCATGAGCGCCTCGCTGGAGGACAGCAGCGACTTCTCCGCCGGCGGCGTGCGCTGCTCCGTGCGCGTGTACGAGCGCTACAGCTGGACGGGCGGCAACCGCCTGAGCATGACGCTGACGCTCTTTGGCGACGGCGACGAGCTTCGCCTCTCCGCCATAACCTCCGGCGGCAGCAACGCCATGTTCTTCAAGATGAATACAATAGGCGAGGACGCCTTCCTCGACACCCTCCAGGGCCTGGTGTAAAAAGCGGGCCCAAGAGAAAAAAGCTGCCCCAAAAGGGCAGCTTTTTTGCGCCATCCCGGCAGCAGAGACGAAATACGTCACTGCATACCGTTCTCATAGGCCTCGATCATCTTCTTGAACGTGTGACCCGTACGACGCGCGAGCTTTTCGAGGTATTTGCCCGTCACTTCGCCGGTAAATATCTTCACGTCGAGCCGCATGGTGCGCTCGTCAACGGGCGTGGCGATTATCCTGTCGACGAAGGCGTTCACAAACTCCTTCGTGATTGCGCCCACGTTGGCCTCGCGCTCGGCGGCGCGTAGGGTTGCGCGTATCATCTCCATGTGCCGGCGGAATTCCTCGCTGTCGTCCCGCTGTGAGCGAAGCTCGGCCAGCTCACGTTCGGCGGATTTTATCTCCGCGTTGCAGGCGGCCGTCATCTCAGCAAAATCCTCGTTTGTTATCTGGCCGAGCGCCGTCAGCTCCAGCAGCTTGCTCTTTTTCTTCAGCGCCAGCTCAATTTTGCCCTCCGTATCGGCTATCTGACCCTCCAGGTTCACGTCCGAGGTCATGGCCGCGTACATGCGCTCATATTCGTGCAGCATCTCCTCGGAGGCGTCGTGCGTATCGCGGAAGACCTCAAAGAGAAGCGGCTTTATCTCGCTCTCGTAAATTGCGAAGCTCGGGCAGGAATCGCGCCCGGCCTTTATCTTTCCCGAGCAGACCCAGCGGCTGTTGACGTTCCCGGCCCTGTCGCGCGACTCGCGCCTGTAATACGGCTCGCCGCAGCAGCCGCAGTAGAGCTTGCCGGTGAGCAGGTTGGCATGGTTGCAGACGCCGCGCCGGTTCTTGACGTCCTCGCTGCGGCGGCGCAGGACGGTGTTCGCCTGCTCCCACAGCTCCTCGCTGACGATGGCCGGGACAATCTCGCCTGTCTCGTCCTTGAACATGACCCATTCCTCCGGCGGAAGGAACTTCTGCTTTTTCGTGAACATATCCACGACCTTGACCTTGTTGCCGACATACCAGCCCTTGTACTTGGGGTTGGCTATCATGTTAGACATAGTCGAGTGGGCGATCTTCTTGCCATTTAAGTTGCGGCAGCCCTTCTCCCAGAAGAGCTGCTCGAGCTGCTTCATGCTGTAGCCGTCCGTGGCGTAGAGCTCAAAGAGCTCGCGCACCATCGGCGCCTGTTCCTCGTCTATGACGAGGCGTTTGTTGTCCTTTTTGTAGCCAAAGATACGGCTGTTGCCGAGCACAACGTTCTGCTTTATCGCCTGCTGATGCCCGAATTTCACGCGGCTCGAGAGCTTCCTGAGCTCGTCCTGCGCTATCGAGGACATGATAGAGAGCCGCAGCTCGCTGTCCTCGTCGAGGGTGTTGATGTTGTCGTTCTGGAAGAACACTCCCACGCCGTCCGCGAGCAGCCCGCGCGTATATCGTATCGAGTCGAGCGTGTTGCGGGCGAAACGCGAGATCTCCTTGGTTATCACAAGGTCGAATTTTCCTCGCGCCGCGTCGTCTATCATGCGGTTGAAGTTCTCGCGCCGCTTCGTCGAGATGCCGGACAGCCCCTCGTCAATATAGCCGGGTACGAATGTCCACGCTCCGTTTCGCCGTATCAGATCCTCGTAGTATTTTATCTGGTTGCCCAGCGAGTTGAGCTGCTCGTCCGATTCAGAGGATACGCGCGCGTAGTAGGTCACGCGCAGCGGTATCTCGTAGATCGACCTAGTCCGCAGCTCCTGCCGCACACTGTGTATGTCCATGCGAGCCTCCTATTGTTCGCAATATCATTATTATAAGTATAGTATCACAGATTATGAAAACAATCAAGGAAAAGAAACTGGCGGGGATGCGCTCCCCGCCGCAGACGTCATATCATTGAGTCTAAAGTCTTTTGAACCTCCGGCAAGTCCTCACTTATTATCTCCCACACGAGGCGGAGATTCACGCCCTCGTAGTCGTGGACTATGCGGTTGCGTAGGCCGTATATCTCATGCCACGGCAACTCCGGGTGCGCAGCCTTGTAGTCCTCGCCGGCTATTCTGCACAGTTCGCCGAGCTGGCTCAGGTTGAACACACAGGCCTCCACGAGCTTGCTGTCCGCTACAAAACTGTCGTAACTGCACCCCTCGCAGTAGCCAAGAACTTTGGACACATAGCCCGCCATCTTACGCACTATGACTTCATTTTTCATAGATTGTCACTCCCGTGGCGCGAATCTCTCGGTCTATGAGTGAGCCACGCTCGATGTGCGACGGAGCGAACACATCCACCGGCATACCGGCGGCTGTCCGGATGTCCTCAATAAGGCCGACAAATCGCAGCCCGCGCAGGTCACTGTCCACCAGCAGGTCAAGGTCGCTCTTATTTGTCGCCGTGCCTTTCGCCACAGAGCCAAACAGCACAGCCCTGTTCACATCGTGTGCGCGGAATACCGGCGTGAGAGTCGCGCGTATTGTGTCTATGCTCGGCATGAGAACACCACCTTTCGATGATATTATATATCATTTTGATGATAGAATAAAGAACTATTTTGTTGCGAGCATTCCAAAGCAAAAAACTGGCGGGGATGCGCTCCCCGCCGTGATTGCCTTACCGCTCCATCTGCCGCGCGCGGCTTTTTATCTTAATGCGCATCTTGTTGCGCTCGTCTTCGGTTATGACGCCCTGTTCGTAGAGCGTGTCGTTGTAGTACGTCAGCCAGAGCTGTTCCATGACGCTCCGCCTGTGCTGCTCGCTTATCTCGCCGCGATGGGGTTTCTCCATATAATGCCTCCCTTTGATGTGTATTGTCGCCGTCCATGGCGCATTTATACATTTCCCGAAAACCTCGGGAGGCTTCTTAGGTTTCTTGGGCTTCTTCGGGATTCGTCAGTCTCTTTCTTCCGCCAAAGGTCGCGTTTCGCGACCTTTGGCCTCTCTAGCTGCGAGAGCACGATCGACGCAGTATTTCACGTCCAGCAGCTCGCTCAGCTCGACGCGGAGGGTCTTATACTTGGCGTAGACGGCGTCGTTCTCACGTTCCAGCATTACAAGCTCACGCTGCCAGTCGGCGGCGTGGATGCCGTCCGGCAGCTTGCGGCGCGCCATGTAGAACTGCCGCAGTTCGCTTTCGTGCTCGGCCTTGAATTGCTCACGCTTAGATTTCCACTTTATAGAGCACAGCTCGTCGTGAAGCGGTTTGAAGCTCTTGTACTGCTCGGCGTAACTAAGCCAACTGCGCAGCTCTTTTGAGCGCTTTTTGTTAGCGTCCAGCGTGGCTTTTACTTCGTCAAGCTCCGCGTGAAGTGAAGAGAGATGGTTTTCGAGGTCGTCGAGGGCGTGCAAATTGTTCTCGCTCAGGTATGACACGGCTTTGGATGCGCGCTTGAGGTTGCCGACCCTGGCCTTGTTGCTCCACGCCCCGGCGTTGCGCTCGTCCATGTATTCCATGAGCAGCCTTGTAAGGCTCGGCGCGCTTTCCAAATTGACGCGGGTGCTTGTGAGCCAGACGGCGAGAGATTTAATACTGTCGCGCAGCGCCCGCAGCATGGCGTTGGCAGACTTTATCCAGCGGTTGCGCTCGCCTTTGTTGGTTGCGATACCTCTGGCCTCCATCTGCCGCACGGCGACGCCCTCGTGAACGGTCGGCACCTGCTCCACGCCCTGACGCTCATAGGAGCGATGGTCAATGCGGTCGGGTAGACCCTTTTCCTCAAACTTTGCGTTGCACAGCGCCGCCCACGCCTTGCGCCAAGCTTCAAGCGTCTCCGGCTTGCCCCAGTCCGTTGTCTGCACGGCGTCGAACTTGCCGTCCTCGCGGTAAACTCGCCGCTGCTTTGCGCCCCACGTGCCGTCGGGGTTCAGCGGACGAATGGGACAGAGCACATGGAAATGCTGATTTGGGATGCCGCCGTCCTTTTTGTCCGGCTGGTGGACGGCGAAATCCGCTATCATGCCGCGGGAAACGAAGTTGTCCAGCAGGAATTGGCGCGCGAGGGCAATGTTCTCGTCGAGCGTTAACTCGTTTTGCAGAGCGATGTCGAAGCTGTAGGCGAGCTGCGCGTTTTTGTTGCGCTCCGCGTCCTCGACTGCGTTCCACAGTGTTTGCCGGTCGGCGTACTTGCGCGGCGCGTGGGGCGGAAGCAGGATCTCCGTGTGAATCACGCCGCCCTTGCGAGTGTAGTCGCTGACTTGACCGTAATATTCGCTGTAGAGCTTTTCTCCTGCTCGGTAGGCAGCGGACTCGATTCCCGACTGACCCGCGCTGCGCTTGACCTGCCCAACATGGAAGTGAAAGAGCGCCAATCACTCACCAGCCTTCGGCAATATGGCTTTTACCTCTGGCAAGTCGAAGATGTGTTCGACCAATTCATAAAATTCGCCCTCAGCCATGCCCTTGACCACCGGAGCGACGCTTTCCACCGCCGCGCCGCGTGTGATGAGCCGGTGATTACGCTTTTTACGCTCGCCTGTCTCAATGTATTTTGCCCTGCGCTCGATTCGCTCCACCTGATGCGTGAGCTGGCGAATTTTCTTCTCAGCCGCAGCTGCATCGTGCTCAAGTTTGGTTTTGTTAATATAGACACCTCCTTAAATTTTGCGGTTTGGATTTCAAATCATCCGTACGTTGCGTACGCATCGTACGCTTGTTTTCAACTCACCCGCTGTAAAATTTCAATGCCGAAGTAGCCGCGCACGCGGCGGCCTCCGGGCAGGTACAGGTTGTTGGTCGGCTCGAGGTTATACTCGCGGCGGTTCTCGTTGAGGAAGGCAGAGAGGCTCTTGGCCGCGAGCGCGTGCAGCGCGTTGTCCTCGCACCAGAGCTTGTACACGGCGTAGAGCTCGCGGCTGCTCGCCTCCGCGTCGGCTTTGAGCCGTATGTAGCCCTCGGACTTCATGAAGTCCACAGCGTTGTTGCCGTCGCTGACCGCTTCGGCCATGTTCTCGCGGGCGCGCTCGCTGACGGTGAAATGGTAGTTGTTCGCGATAAGCCTTTGCAGTCCTTCAAGACACCAGAGGAAGATCCCCTCCGCCTCCGCGCACATCTTCTCGGCAATGAACGGGTCGTCCTCGCGGTTGCTGTCTTTGGGCTTCGTTGTGAGGATTATCTGCCGCCTGAAAAATCCCTCGCTGCGGTCGTATAGCGCCTTGAGTGAGCCGTTGCCGAAGCCGAGGAAGCGGACGTAGAGCTCGCCCTGGTAGCTCTGCTGACCCTTGCGTTCGAGATCCATCGGCAGCTCGGCGGTGACGATGGCCTTGATGTGGTTGGTCTGCGGCAGGGCTTCGAGCTTCATGTCGTCGTCAAGCATGACCAGCTCGTGCTCCAAATCCGCGCGGGCGAAGCGGCTGGCTTCGATCTTGGCGATGCTGCCGGTCGCCATGTTCGCGCCCAGCAGCGCGCGGAGCACGACACCGATTCGGCTCTTGCCCTCGCCGCCGCGGCCTATGAGCATCAGCATCTTCTGCCCCTTCGTCGTCGGCAGCAGACAGTAGCCCATGAACTCCTGAAGCGTCGGGATGTCCTCCGGGTGCAGCAGCTCGCCGAGGAAACGCAGCCACGTCTCCGGCGCGGGCGCGTCAGGGTTGTACGCCACTGGGAGGCGGTTGCGGCAGAACTCGCGATCCTGCGAAAAGCGGCCGTCAAGGGAGAGAGTACCGTTTGCGACGTGGATGCGGTCGCGCTGGATAGGCAGGTCAGGCGCGTAAGCCTCCAACCGCAGGGCTTCGAGCAGGTTGTTTACCCGCTTGCCGAGGCCGGTGGAGAAGTGCGGCTTGAGCATTTCGTAAATCTCACGCCGCAGCGCGTCCTCGTCCGTGACGCGGCCTTCGACGGTGAAGAAGGTGCCGCCCACGCTCTTCATCGGGTGAGATTTGAGAAACTCCTCACAGAATTTGACCTCGTTGACGGCCTTGCCGTCATACCATTCGGGGAGTTCAACCATGGCAGGCCTCCATCAGCCGGGCGGTTTTTCGCTCCACATCGCGAGTCTGTCCGGCGTCCGCGCCCGCGTCGAGCAGATAGCCTGTCCACGCCTCGAGCAGGCAGGCTTCGCCGTAGTCCGGGCGCATCTCGTCATCCGGAGACTTCGGCGCGAGCAGCGTCCGGCAGCGCGCGAGCTCGCGCTTGCACGCCGCCAGCCCCAGCGGCGGCACAAACCCTCCGCGGCCGAAGTTCGCCTCCAGACGCCGCGCCGCCTCGCCCTTCGAGCAGCCGAGCAGCCCCGCCGCGAGGTCGATCACGTCCCCGTGCGCCCCGCAGCCGAAGCAGTGGAAGTGGTCGCCGTAGAGCTTCAAACTCGGCACCCTGTCCGCGTGGAATGGGCAGCGCATGAAGCCGCGCTTTACCGTCCCATAGCGCCCCGCCGCCTCGATGGGCGCGATTGTACGTTTTATCTCTCCGAAATCTATCATCCGCATTCCTCCAATGCGTCGTGGTAGTAGGGCTGAGCCCTCCACTAATATTATGGGGAATCCGCGAAAAACACGGCAAACAGCATGACAGACCATTTTCAAAAAACATGACACATGATATAATGGTCAAAATTTCCGCTGGAGGCCGCGATGGAACACAACCTTCTGACGCTCGAATTCGGGCGCGACACAGTTACATACGAGGGGCGCTGTGTGCCGACTGGTACGCTCGGCTGCGAGGCGCTGAACATATCTGACGAGGCCATTGTATCGCTTGTTGAGCCGTGCAAGACACTCAACGAGTTCATTGCCGCGCTGGGAAAACTGAGCGTTCCCGATGAGTTGACGAACAGAGCAAGAGAGGCGGCAGCGAAAATCCTTGACACAATGAAGGGCACGGAGCCGTTCGCGCACCTGGACTACGGCTTCTACATCCCAGGCATTACCGACGCCTTTTCGCCTGAGGCGCTGGCACAGGTTCGCGCGCTCAACATGGCCATGCTCACGCGCGGCCTCGCGGCGGCGCAGGAGCCGGGGCTGCGAAAGGGCGCGCTGCTCACGAAGATTGCTCCGGTGCTCGCGCAGCTCGCGTATTCGCTCGCGGAGTACAAGCGCACGATGACCGCGCTTGCCGAGGACCTGAGCGATAACAATGTGGAGCGGACGCCCGACGGCCTCGCCGCATCTTTCGGAGAGCACTTCGACGTATCTGACGACAGCCTTATGACGCTTGCCAATGCCTCGGTGCAGTACGTTTCCGTCGGCGAGCCGCCGAAGCTCGCGCGGAGAATGAGCTATGTCTCGCTCGTGGGCTTGCTGCGCTCCGACCTCTTTGAGGGTCTTGCCGCCGGTCACGCGCCGCGCCGCTGCGCCGTCTGCGGGCGCTGGTTCCTCACGCTCGACGCGCGGCGCACGAAGTATTGCGGCGGCTTCGCGCCCGGTGATGCTCGCGGCAGGACGTGCCGGCAGGTGGGAGCAATGCGGGGACGCGGGCAGCGCGAGCTCGCCGCCGACCACCCGCTGAAGGCAATCTACAACCGCCGACTCAATACCATTTTGCAGAGCCAGCGCCGCGGGAAACTCGACAAAGCGACAGCTGACGCCATGCGCAAGCCGGCAAAGGACAAGCTCCAGCGCGCGCTGTCAGATGCAAATTACGCGCGCGGGAGCTATGAGGCCGAGATGACGCAAGGCGCGTTATTGGCTGAGGCAGAGAAAAATGCTGACGCTTAAACAGGCAGAAAGAGCTTTCCGCAGCGGTGAGCCGCCCGGCGAAGGAAGCGGCGCATTTGAGAGCTTCCTCCGAGGTCACGAGCCAAAGCTCAACGAGCTGGTGCGCAGATTTCTCGGCAGGCGCGCTTTTGACGCGGAGACGTTCATGGAGTACAAGCTTGCCTGCGCCGCCGTGATGCTGGAGCGCTGGCGGCGGTTTGACCCGGCCAAAGGCGTCCGGTTTGAAACCTTCGTCCACCACGATGTGAAAAACGCACTCCTGCGTGCGCGGATGCTCGAAGAATCTGGCTCGTTTTCGAGCCTAGACGAGTACAAGGAAGTTCGGAGCATGGGCGCGCTCATGTATGGCGCTACTCAGCGCGAAGCGGTCTGCGGGTTCATTAAAAAGCGCGGCTGCTCGGAGGCGGCCGCGGAAAGGTTTTTGAAAATTGCCCAGCTCAAGCTGAGTGCGTCCTCGCTGGAGAACGACGCTGAAGCGAGCTACAGCTGGGATTACGCCGCCGTACTGTGGGACGGCGTGCGTGCGGGGAAGGTGCGCGAGGCGTTTGCAGAGCTGAGTTACCGCGAGCAGACGCTGCTGGAAAAGCGCAGCGCAGTCTGCATGACCTGCGGGCGCGTCTCGCCGCTCAGCGAGCGCGTGAGTTTTGAGGACTTGGCGATCGAGTTCGAGGCGTCCAGCCCGCGAACCGCCGAGCGCGCCTACCGCCGCGCCGTTGAGAAGCTCACGCTGAACCTCGTCGAGCTCGGCGCGCTCCACGCCGTCCGCATCGAGCGCACCGCGCCGGACACATACCGCTACCAGGCTGACAACGACGGCGACTGGGGCGAGTTCACGCTTGACGCGGCAACCGGCGAGCTGCAAATTATCTCACTCGCCGAATTGGACACGACCAAAACCCATCGCTTCGCCGAGCAGGCCGCGAGGTATCTGCGGGAGCACGCGGGTGAGAGGCTGCCAAAGACTGTGCTGGTGGCGTTTGAGTGAGCCGGCGAAGGTGTCGCGAAACACGACACCGTCGCTGCAAAGGGTACGCCAAAATAGCGTGCCCTTTTCAAAGGCTCCCTGCTAAGGGCGCACTTCTATACATGGCCATGTATGTGCGTCCATTTGCGTCGCTGTGCTCCGGTCAAGGGCCAGCCCTTGCGCCGCGGTGCGGCTATCCCTGTTTCTCTGCGGTACGTTCCAAAACGGAACGCACCGCAATATCCCACAACCGCATTGCATCCTTGCTAAGTATGTGGTAAAATGAATAGCAAATAAATGTCCATGAAAAAGGCTTAAGCCTTTTTCCGTTTGGTGTACACCAAACGATGCGCCTTTAACCTGTTTATTTCACGGGAAACCAGTACCTGCTTGGGAGGTAAACAAATGAAGAAACGTTTCATGTCCGTTTTTCTTGCGCTGGCCCTGTGCCTGACGCTGCTGCCCACGGCGGCGTGGGCGGCGGATGCGCCCACATCCGACTATACAACATCCACCGACAGCTCCGGCGCCACGATTTATAGATTCACCCAGCTAAATCCGGGGAACTACAACCAGATTGGTGATAAAGCCAGTAATGAGTGGAAGTGGTATATCAACAATGATATTATCATTGACCTGTCTAACGCAACAATCAACACGACAGATGGAAATGCGACGCTTTCACTTTGGCCGGCTGCAGATAACCTCAAAATTACAATCATAGGCAAATCAACGGAGAATCTGAATCTCGATGTTACTTTCTATTCCACTGACGGTAATTATTCGACTACGCTTGTTTTGGACAACGCTATCTTAGGAAATACCCTGCACTGGAACCGCGAGGGGAACCTGAATGTAGTATACAGCGGCAGTTCAGGTTTTAATTTGCTGTCCTTTAGAAACAACAGCCAGGTACATATCAAGCCGAGCGAGAACGACCAAAACGCGCATTTAGACTTTGGCTATTCTACATACAGTAGTTCTAATCCTTCTGACAGAGGCCTCATACTTGAAGGCAATATCACCATGACCGGCTATGGTATCAGCGCGACAAATAGTCTGACGATTCAAAACGCAAATATAAACTTTACCGCTGAAAGCGGTAAGAGATCCCTTGGCGGCAAGACAATCAAGATTGAGGATTCTACGATTTCCAATGTTGGAGCGATTGCTTCGGGTGACGGAGAGAACACCAGTATCAGCATATCCGATTCTATCGTTAATTTTAAATCTAATAGCAGCCAGTCAGCGTTTCTCGGCAATACGAAAGATATCAAAATCAGCGATAATTCGAAAATTACCGGCGTTTCTGCAAGCAGCCGCCCAACTATCGGAGGAGAGTTTGAAACACTGACCATTGAGGATTCCACGGTGGAGGCTGCCGCCGAAGATGATGATGCCGCAATAGGCCCTGGCTACTTTGATTTTATTGAAACCGGGCACACCATCACCATCACAGACAGCACTGTGACCGCATCCAGCGAGCTCGGCGCGGCCATCGGTGCACCGGCCTATCAGTATGACAACGAAAAAACTGCCCCGAAAATCGAAATAAATATCCAAGGCAGCAGCACTGTGACCGCAGTCAGCGATTACGGCGCGGGGATAGGGGCCGGTGCTTGCAGCACCAGAGGGACTTATAGCGCAAACACGGATATAAACATATCCGACACCAGCGATATCACCGCCATCAGCACTCACGGAAATGGTATCGGCTCAGGCGCATATTATAGTGGTCAGCCACAGACCGGCGTCGCCGCGGGGATTACCACAGGCCCGTCCGACACATGGGATGAAGTAGCGGACGAAGGTGCAGAAGCAGAGATGGGCGGCGCGTCCAGCGTCAGCCTGTATTCTGCCCCTATTTCTCGTGCCAATGACGCGGGCGATTTCGTCGAAAACACCGGCACGCTGACCATCAGCGATAGCGCCACTGTCAATGCTGAATCGGGCAACAAAGCCATTGGCCTCCCAGTGAACGCCAGCACCCCCATGATGGAGTACACGCTGGCAGATGATGACGATGTGCCCAGCGTGACCACGCCTATCAATCGGACAGACACAACTGCGACAGAGAGCTATGACCTGCGCCCCGGCTTCCGCTCCCTGGCCTTCTGGCCGGTGGATGCGGGGACATATACGCTGTCCTACGGCTCCGGCGCAGACCCCGACCCGCTGCTGGATGTCAACAATGAATATGCAAGCACCTATACGCTGACAGCTCCAAGCGCAGAGAATAGTGCTCTTGCGGCGTTCGAGGTTGTACGTCAGCAGAAGCTGAGCGGCAGCGTGGGGCTGAAGGACAATTCCACTAATACCGCGATTAGCGGCACTGCCAGCACAGGAACAAACATTGCCGTTGATGTGGCAGGAATCACCCCCAATGTGGGTGACGGTCTGTCCCTCACCTATCAGTGGTACAAAGATGGAACGGTAATTGATAGTGCAACCAGCGCCAGCTACACCCCGACCGCCCCCGGCGTCTACTTCTGCGCCGTCACAGGCACCGGCCTCTATCGCGGCACCCTCAACAGCCAGGCGGTGACGGTGACCGAGAGAGGTTCGGCTGCTCCCACTGCACCCACGATGGCGGGCAACACGGCTGATTCTATTACACTGAATGTGCCAAGCGATGGCGGCTCTTATCAATACGGCCTTGTAACTGCGGATGCAATCAAATGGCAGAACACCCCTGAGTTCACTGGCCTCGCCCGCAACACCGAGTACAGCTTTGTGCAGAGAAATGGCGAAGATGGACCTGTGAGCGCCGCCGCGTCCTTCTCCACACTCCCTGGCAAGCCCAGCACGGATGATTTGCAAATCGACTATAAGGAAGAGACCTTCACCGTCACCAGCGGCGTTACAGCGTATACGGATGATGACTGCATGCAATCCATTGGTGAAAATAACCCGAACAGTTCCATCACCGACTACATCGGTAAAACCGTCTATCTCAAGTACGATGATGTGACGATTTCCGGTAATGCGGACGAAGTGGTCACAGCGGTGGAAATCCCTGACCGTCCCGCAGCGCCTGAACTTTCCGCGAACAATATTTCCGCATCGGATACGAGCTTGTCCCTGACAGGTACGGCCGGCGTGGTCTACGCGATTTTCAGCGCCGATGACACAGTAAATCCGACGGAAACCATTGTGGGCACTGGCAATACTATCACATTTGACGGCTTGAGTTCCGAAACCACTTATTTCATCAAAGCCCGCAAAGGGGCGACCGACGCCGCATTCCACTCCTATCAGGCCCGCGTGGAAGTGACCACTTCGGCCCCGCTTGCGCGCATCGGCATTACGCCGGTGAAAACGGAATACCCCTATACCGGCGAGCCTCAGAGCTTTGAGTTCAAGACCGTACCGGCAGGGATAGACGGATTTACGGTCAAATACTATCAGCTGACGGAGGATGGCACAGACTTCACAGAGGAAACGGAGAACGCCCCTATAAACGTGGGCAATTATAAGGTGCATATAACCCGCGCCGCTGACAGCAATTATGCGGCAGTGGATATGACCTTTGACATGACCATCACGGCAGGTACCCAGACCGCGCCAAACGCCCCGGAAGCAGAAGCGGTGACCGCTACATCCGTCACCCTCAAGGCTCCGGAGAGTTCTGAGGGAAAGGCTGTGGAGTATGCGTATGTGCAGGGGTCAGGTGAGAGCATCACAGCCCCGACAGACGAGAGTGCATGGAGCAATTCGCGGGAATTCACTGACCTCCAGCCCAGCACTGCCTACACCTTCTTTGCCCGATACGCCGCGGGCGGAAACTACGACGTGTCGCCCGCCAGCGTCGGCACGACCATCTATACTCTGCCGAACACACCTGCGGCAGGCGCAGGCTACACCATCGACTATGCAAATGAAACTGCCACAGCGTCCGCCACCTATGAAATCAGCACCAACGGGACTGAGTGGAGTACGGAGACTATCGATATCGCGCCCGGCAGTACGCTCTATGTGCGGGTGAAATCCAACGGCGATGTCCCTGCCAGTGAATCTCAGACAAACACCCTTTCCGCCCGTCCCGCTGCCCCTGATAACATCACCGGCGGCAACCGGCAAATCAGCGGGCTGACCGCCGAGATGGAGTACAGCAAGGACGGAACGACATGGACTAAGGTCGACGCGGACGACTTGAACGAGGGCGTGCTCTCCAATCTGGACGCCGGGACTTATCAGGTGCGCTATGCGGCGGTGACGGGAGAAAGCAAGTTCGCCAGCGAGAGCGTCGAGGTACAGGTGACCCAGCCGTCTTCTTCCGGCCCGACCACCTATCCCCCGACGATTGAGGACACAGTGCACGGTGATGTCAGCGTGAGCCCCAGCCGTCCGTACCGTGGCCAGACCGTCACGATTACCCCAGACCCCGACGAGGGTTATGAGGTCGGTGCAGTCACCGTCACCGACCGCAATGGCAACGAGGTGGAAGTCACCGACAACGGTGACGGTACCTACAAGTTCACCCAGCCCGGCGGACAGGTGACCATCGCAGTCACCTTCGTGCGCATCGGCGCGGATATGCCCTTCACCGACGTGAAGCCCGGCGACTGGTTCTACGAGTACGTCGCCTACGTCTACGCCAACGGCCTGATGGATGGTACGAGCGCGACCATGTTCGAGCCGAACGCCAACATGACCCGCGCGATGCTCGTTACCATCCTCTGGCGCGTCGAGGGCGAGCCGGTTGTGAATTACCTGCTCCCGTTCACCGACGTGCCGGCGGACAGCTGGTACACCGAGGCCGTCCGCTGGGCGGCCAGCGAGGGCATTGTCACCGGCGTGAGCGAGACGAGCTTCGCGCCCAACGCCGAGATAACCCGCGAGCAGCTCGCGGCGATACTCCACCGCTACGCGGGCCAGCCAGCCACGGCGGCGAACCTCGCCGGTTACGCCGACGCCGCGAGCGTCAGCGCCTACGCGGTCAACGCGATGAGCTGGTGCGTCGAGCACGGCATCATCACCGGTGTGGCCGACGACACCCTCGCCCCGCAAGGCACCGCGACGAGAGCGCAGTGCGCCGCGATGCTGATGCGGTTCGTGGAGAGGTAAAAAACAGATAAATACGCCAACAGCCACGGGTTGAACCCGTGGCTGTTTCTATTGTCGCCTGAGCTGACATTTGATTTTGTTCTATTCTCCGTCCCTGCCCATCTCCAGCACAATCCAGTCGTATTCCGACATGAACAGTCCGCCCTGTATTACGCGGTGATGCTCTAACTCGGTTTCGACGCTGTGTTTGGCTGTCTCGGAGACTTCCACTGCGTCTTTGAGGAGGCCATATTCGAACATCTCGATAAAGCCGTTCAGGCGCGTCTCCCAATCCTGCATAGTTAGAGGTATCTTGCGCTGCGCCATGTTCTCGGCGAAATCGAGGTAGGCGGGCACCATGCGGTTGAGCTGGCCGAGCTCGAATTCGGTGAGGTAATTCTTGGCGACGGTCACGTCGGACTTCTTAATCTTGCCGTCAGGGGCGTCCTGCCAGGTGGTCAGGCCCATGTGCTCACGGGTGCTGTCCGCGCGCTCCGTGATGAGCTCTGCGACCGTGTTGCCGCACCGTGTAAAGGCCGCGGTCTTGCCGTAGTCCACAGCAGTGGCGTAGGTGGTCGGTTATCTTCTGGTAGAACAGCCGCTCGCTGGCGCGTATCTCACGGACGCGCTCGAGCTGCTCCTCGAAGTATTTGTCCGTCAAGTATGTGCCGCGCTTGAGGCGCTCGTCGTCCATGACCCAGCCCTTGATAGTGTACTCTTTCGCTATCTGGTTGACCCACTTGCGGAACTGTACTGCGCTCGGAATTGACCTTGAAGCCGAACGCGATAATTATTTGCAGCGAGTAGTAGAGGCCACATAGGTGAAATATTCTGCCGCAGAACTGCGGATGGTGGTTTGTTCTTTTCCCTTGTCCATGCTGCGTTCATTTTCCGCGCCATTGTGTGCGGTACTATTATATCATACGGCAACCTTTGACAATACTGTTTCACGCCGGCTGCCATGCACGATGTTTCTGCTACAAGGCTGTCGATGCTTTTTGCAATATTGGTCCAACAAGTTAATTATATCAATTCTTCAAAAATGATATAATTAACTATTGACGTGTGACCTTTAGGCAGCTATACTATATTTGGTATATTTATCATTACGCCTAAAAGCGAAGGGAGCTGTTATGCGCAACTATCTATTTGACCCAAGCTATATTAAGCTGCTGACGCCAGACATCGTGGCATTGATGAACAAAATACACGAGTACAAGGGTGAGCAGGCGCTATTCATTGAATCAAAGGCCGACACGCTGACTCAGCTTGTGGAGATAGCCAAGATACAGAGTACGGATGCATCGAACAAAATTGAAGGGATATATACCTCGGATGAACGGCTGAAGAAGCTGGTGCTGGACAAGACCATGCCCCGCACCCGAAACGAGCAGGAGATAGCCGGCTACCGGGATGTGCTTGCCACAATACACGAAAGTTATGACTATATACCGCCAAAGCCATCAATTATTCTACAGCTGCACCGAGACCTCTACAAATTCAGCGGCGTTGCCTATGGCGGCAGTTTCAAGGCGGGCGACAATATAATCAAGGAGACCAATACTGAGGGAAACGAGACTGTACGTTTTCAGCCTGTCCCCGCATGGGAAACGCCGGAAGCGATGGAGCGGCTGTGCAAGGCTTACGGCGACGCAATCGATGCAGGGGAAATGGATGCGCTTTTGCTTATCCCAATGTTCGTGCTCGACTTTCTCTGTATACACCCTTTCAATGACGGCAACGGCCGGATGAGCCGCCTGCTTACGCTGTTGTTGCTATATCGTTCGGGATATATTGTCGGCAAATATATAAGCATTGAAAAGCTGATTGAGCAGAGCAAAGAGACATATTACGAGGCTCTACAGCAGAGCTCTGCCGGCTGGCACGAAGGGCAAAACGATTATGCCCCGTTTGTGCGCTATATGCTCGGCGTCATCGTGGCTGCTTACCGGGATTTCTCAGAGCGTGTACGTGTGCTTGCCGTCAGCGGCATAAGCAAGCCTGAGCGAATACGCGAGCTTATAAAGAATACGCTTGGTAAAATCACAAAAGCGCAAATCGTCGAACAGTACCCGGATATAAGCAGCATAACGATACAGCGCACACTTGCTGAGCTGCAAAAGAACGGCGATATAATCAAACTCAGCGGCGGTCGCTACACCGCCTATACTTGGAACAGGGAGAGAGAATAATATGCTTACCGGAGAACTGCGTAACAAGATAGACCGCCTTTGGGAGACGTTTTGGACGGGTGGGATTACAAATCCGCTGGACGTGGTGGAGCAGATGACTTACCTGATGTTCATCCACGACCTGGATGAGGCGGATAACACTCGCGCCAAGGAGAGCGCCATGCTTGGGCTGCCGTATGAGAGCATATTCAGCGGCGAGGTGCAGGCAGGCGAGCGCAAGGTGCCCGGCGAGCAGCTCAAGTGGTCGCGTTTTCACGACTTCCCGGCGGGGCAGATGTACTCCGTGATGCAGGAGCTGGTTTTCCCGTTCATTAAGGGCCTGCACGGCGACAAGGACAGCGCCTACGCCAAGTACATGGGCGACGCGATATTTAAGATTCCTACGCCGCTCATGCTTGAGAAGATAGTCACCGCCATGGACGAGGTTTATGCGCAGATGGAGCAGCTGCACAGCGCCGACGTGCGCGGCGACATATATGAGTACCTGCTCTCCAAAATCGCCACCGCGGGCGTCAACGGCCAGTTCCGCACGCCGCGGCACATCATCCGCATGATGGTCGAGCTCACCGACCCGCGCGCGGACGACGTTATCTGCGACCCGGCCTGCGGCACGGCCGGCTTCCTCGTTGCCGCCGGGGAATATCTGAAGGAGACGCGGCGCGAGGAGATATTCTTCAACCGTGAGAAGAAAGACCACTACATGAACCATATGTTCCACGGCTTCGACATGGACCGTACCATGCTGCGGATTGGAGCCATGAACATGATGACGCACGGCGTTGACAACCCGTTCATCGAATACCGCGACAGCCTCAGCGACCAGAACACCGACCGCGAGAAGTACAGCCTTATCCTCGCCAATCCGCCCTTTAAGGGCAGCC
>CALWYR010000059.1 GCA_944385805.1 uncultured Oscillospiraceae bacterium | reverse complement strand
GTCACCGTGAACTCCGCCCTCGTCAGAGGCAGAGCACCCGAGTTGCGCACCGTCACCGCGAAAACGTCGCGCACCTGCTCCTGCTTCCCCGAGCTGATATTCGCGCCGCTGTATCTGCCTATCCTAGTCAGCTCCAACCCTTCGCCCAGAGAGTACGGCAGCTGCGCCGTCATGTCCGTCGACGAAGCCGGGTACAGTGCGCTGTACGACAGGTTAGTCTCCGACGAACCTGGAAGCGCCTGCGGCAGGGACGTCTCTGTCGGCTCCGGAGTCTGTGTATCCGCACCCGTCACTACAGGCACGGGCAGGGCGCTCTGCTGCGCAGGCTCCGCCCCGCAGCCCGTCAATGCCAGTGTCAGGAGCAGCAGCCCCGCTATCCACGCTTTTTTCATCCCATCACTCCCCCTTACAAGTTTCCAATAGATTACCACCTCCCCTGAGACGCTGTAAAGTCCTCCGTTTTAATTTACAGCTTTGTACCGCATATCTCCCGGCAAATCCGTCAAAATCAACGATTCGGCCGTCTTGAACATCCTAAACATTACAGACGTTTTGTGCATTTCGTGCGAAATTTTCTAAGAAATTTGTGTATTTTTTGTACTTTTTATTTGATTTATTCGTCAACTTGGTTTAGAATGTTTTAGAGGCCGGTCACACGGCCTGTTTAGTACTTTCTTTAGGAGTGATGGACGTATGGAGAATTTCTTCTGGATAGGCGTTGTCGGAGCGGTGATTGCGCTGCTCTTTGCCTACAGCCAGGCCAGGAAAGTTAAGCAGTATTCTGAGGGCACGCCGACCATGCAGAAGATAGCGGCGGCCATTCGCAAGGGCGCTAACGCTTACCTCAAGCGCCAATATAAGACCGTAGGCGTCATCTTCGCTATAATCGCGGTCGTGCTCGCCGTGCTCGCCTTCGTACCGCTGTACAACGGAGCGGGCCTCGTCTCCAAGTTCGTGCCCTTCGCCTTCGTCACCGGCGGATTCTACTCCTGCCTTGCGGGCTTCATCGGCATGAGGATAGCGACGTCCTCCAACGCCCGCACCGCCAACGCCGCCAGCGAGAGCCTCAACCGCGGACTTCGCGTCGCGATCTCCTCCGGCTCCGTCATGGGCTTCACCGTCGTCGGCCTGGGCATCCTCGATGTCTCCGTATGGTTCCTCATCCTGAAATACGGCTTCCAGTGCGGCTCCACCACCATTGCCAACACGATGGTCAGGTTCGGCATGGGCGCTTCCTGCGCGGCCCTGTTCGCCCGCGTGGGCGGCGGCATCTTCACCAAGGCCGCCGACGTCGGCGCTGACCTCGTCGGCAAGGTCGAGGCCGGCATACCTGAGGACGACCCGCGCAACCCCGCCACCATCGCCGACAACGTAGGCGACAACGTCGGCGACGTCGCCGGCATGGGTGCCGACCTCTACGAGAGCTATGTCGGCTCCATCCTCGCCACCTTCGCCATCGGTGCCTCCGCGGGCTACGGCTGGAACGGCATATTCCTGCCCCTCGCCATCGCCGTCGTCGGCGTCATCTGCTCGCTCATTGGCTCGTTTATGATAAAGACCGGCGAGAAAGCTTCCCAGCGCGAGCTGCTCAAGAGCATGCGCACCGGCACCTACTTCGCCGCCGCGCTCTGCGCCGTGCTCTGCATTCCCCTCACCTGGTTCGTCATGAAGGACGTCGAGGGCGCGAGCTGGGTCGGCATTCTCATCTCCATTTTCTGCGGCCTCGCCGCGGGATGCGCCATAGGCTATGTCACCGAGTACTACACCTCTGACACATATAAGCCCACGCAGGCCCTTTCCGACGCGACCGAGACCGGCGCTGCTACTACCATCATCGGCGGCATTTCCCTCGGCATGGTCAGCACCGCCGCCCCAATTCTCATCGTCGGCGTCGCGGTCATCGTCAGCTTCATAGCCTCCGGCGGCTCGCTCGTGACCAACTCCGAGGCCTACACTCTTTCCTTCAACAACGGGCTTTATGGCATAGGCATAGCCGCCATCGACATGCTGCCCACCCTGGCCATCACCCTCGCCCCCGCCGCCTACGGCCCCGTCGCCGACAACGCCGGCGGCATCGCCGAGATGAGCGGTCTCGGTGAGGAGGTCCGCGAGCGCACCGACGCGCTCGACTCCCTCGGCAACACCACTGCCGCAACCGGCAAGGGCTTTGCCATCGGCTCCGCCGCGCTCACCGCGCTGGCGCTGCTCGTCAGCTACGTCGAGGTCGCCGAGAGCGCCATGGGCGGCGCACAGATAGACCTCTCTGTCACCAACCCCGCCGTCCTCGTCGGCCTCTTTGTCGGCGCGATGCTGGTCTTTGTCTTCGGCGCGCTCACCATGAGCGCCGTGCAGAAGGCCGCCCAGCACATAGTCATCGAGGTCCGCCGCCAGTTCCGCGAGATCGCGGGCATCATGGAGGGCGAGGCCGAACCCGACTACGAGAGCTGCGTCGACCTGTGTACCAGCGGTGCTCTGCGCGCCATGGTCATGCCCGCGCTGCTGGCCGTCATAGTGCCCATCATCACAGGCCTCATCCTCGGCGTCGAGGGCGTCGTGGGCCTGCTGGCCGGCACGACCGTCTGCGGCTTCGGCATGGCCGTGTTCATGTCCAACTCCGGCGGCGCCTGGGACAACGCAAAGAAGTACATAGAGGCCGGCCACCACGGCGGCAAGGGCAGCGACTGCCACAAGGCCGGCGTCATTGGCGACACCGTGGGCGACCCCTTCAAGGATACCTCGGGTCCGAGCCTCAACATCCTCATCAAGCTCTGCTCCACCGTCTCCATCGTCTT
>CALWYR010000058.1 GCA_944385805.1 uncultured Oscillospiraceae bacterium | reverse complement strand
GCTCTACGCGCTTGGCGAGTTCTTCCATAGTCATGTGAAGTGTCCTCCTTGAATTAGTTGGCAGAGCGCAGCCCTGCCCCTGCGCTGTTATCTGTCAACACTATAACATACCCGCCTCCCAACATGGGGGAACTTTGAGGGCGATTTAATATCACTTTCGCCCGGCGGGCCGCGCGGGGCCGCCATATATTTGTGCCTTGTCACGGAACATCGCGCGGTGTATACTCGTCATACCGTCAGCTTACACAAGGAGGTATCCCCATGATACGCAAAGCTCTCTGCGCCGGGCTGGCGCTCACGCTGGCGCTTGCCCTCGCTGCCTGCGGCGGCGAGCCGGCCGCCTCACCCACACCGGACAGCGGCAATTTCATCACCTTCACCCGCGAGAACTTCCCGCGTCTGGACGGCTCAACCGCCACCGCGCCGCTGGCCCAGGCCGTGGCCGCCGTGCTGCTGGGCGAGAGCGAGGAGGCTGTCGCCGACCTCATAGACTTCTCCCGCACCACCCAAAGCTACCGCGAGCTCATGGCCGGCAACGCCGACCTGCTGATAGCCGCCGAGCCCAACGCCGCCGTCTTCGACGAGATGGAAGCGGCGGGCTTCAAGATAGAGATGGAGCCCGTGGCCATGGACGCGCTGGTCTTTCTCGTAAACGCGGACAACCCCGTCGACTCCCTCACGCTCGACGAGCTGCGCGGGATTTACACCGGCGAGATAAGCAACTGGAGCGAGGTGGGCGGAGACGACCTTAAGATAATCCCCTTCCAGCGCAACGCCGAGAGCGGCAGCCAGGTGCTGATGGAGAAGCTGGTCATGGACGGCACGGAGATGATGGCCCCGCCCGAGGGCTATATGCTCGGCAGCATGGGCGACCTCATGGACGCCGTCAAGCAGTACGACAACAGCGCCAACGCGCTCGGCTACAGCGTCTACTACTACGCCCACGATATGCAGATGGCCGACGGCCTCAAGCTCCTGCAGATAGACGGCGTCGCCCCCAACGCCGAAACCATCGGCAGCGGGGAGTACCCCTTCCTCAACCCCTACTTCGTGGCCATCGACGCCGCGGAGCCGGAGGACTCGCTCACAAGGGTGCTCTATGACTGGCTCCTCGGGCCCGAGGGCCAGCAGCTCGTGGCCATGCAGGGCTACGTCGCCGTAGAGGGTGCGCAGTCTTCCGCTTCGTCCTGAGCCCCAGCCCCCGGGGTGGCACACCGGGGAGGTTGCCCGTCGTCCGGCGGAAGGGGCGTCGAGGACGCCGCCCCCTACGGTTGGTTGCGTGACCGGGGGACGTGAGCAAACCCGGGAGGAATGGCGCACCGGGGACGGTGCGCCCTACAAGGTGGGTGGATGTCAGCAGCCGCCGGCAAGGCCGGTAGCGATGCCGCGGTAGCGGCGAGCGGGGCCACGTTGGTACACCGCACCCAGCAGCAAGGCCGGGAGCGATGCCGCGTCAGCGGCGAGCGGGGTCACGTCGGTACACCGCAACCGCAGGAAGCCCGGTGCGATGCCGCGGCAGCGGAGTGCGGGGGCACGTCGGTACGCCGCAGCCGCCAGCAACCCCGGGAAGCGATGCCGCGCAAGCGGCGAGCGGGGCCACGTCGGTACACCGCACCCGGCAGCAAGGCCGGGAGCGATGGCGCAGCAGCGGCGAGAGGGGTGGGAGCGTGCGGGGACGTGGTTTGACAGCGGTGGACGTTGGGTTGTGGCCGCAAGGTTGGCAGCCGCCCCGGGAAGGTTGTCCGTCAACCGACGGAAGGGGCGTCGAGGACGCCGCCCCCTACGGTGGGGTGGAAACCGCAGGCGGTTGCAAACCCGGGAGCGATGCCGCGGCAGCGGCGAGCAGAGTTGGTGCGTTTGGGGACGTGGTGTAATAGCGGCGGGCGTTGGGTTGTGGCCGCGGGGTTGCAGCGATGATTGTTTATAAGGTGGGATGGTCAGCGGGGCGGGGCCCGGCGGTAACCCCGGTACGACCCCGCAGATTTGCAGGCGGGTCCCGTCCGCGCGAGCACTACCCACAGCAAGGCCAGTGCAAGCCGCGAAGCGGCGAGCTAGAGTGGTGGGTTGGTTGCAACTGCTCCCCATCAGCCCGTCGCGTCCCGCAGGGACAGCCGCGACGTTGGCTCGCGGGCGGGCGCGGCCGAGCGCCCTGTTGCGTCCCGCGACCAGCGTAAGTGCGTTGGTAGGAACCCGAAAGTCACCACGCGGCACCACGCCGCACCGCAACCCCCCGACCGGCAGCCGCCAAAGCGCCTTTTCCTTTCGGGGAGTCTGAGGGACGCTTTCTTTTGGCGCAGCAAAAGAAAGCGTCCCTCAGGAGGGCGGGAGTTTGAGGCCACCTCAAGGAAGCGCGGGGAGCCTGAGCCCCTCAGGAGGAAGGTTGACGCTATGAAACAGGAGGATAATACCATGAAGCGCAATGCAATTGCCCTCGCCCTGGCGGCGGCGCTGCTGCTCTCACTCTCCGCCTGCGGGGTTACGGAGGCTCCTTCGTCTACCCCGTCGGGCCCGGCAGTCCTGACCCATTGGGACGTGCTCGAAACCCCGGCGCCCAACATCGCCAACC
>CALWYR010000057.1 GCA_944385805.1 uncultured Oscillospiraceae bacterium | reverse complement strand
GCAAAGGGCCCGAATTCGGGTATGAGTGATTTTTTCTCCGGCATGTTGACCTCCTGTTTTGACTTTTCCCTGTCCTTTCGCAAAAAGAGCCTGCCCACCCGGGCAGGCTCTTTGACGTGTTCTGAATGTTTATTATTCGTCGCCGAAGCGGATGCCGATGTCCCTCGCGACCTGGATAAGCGGGTGGTCGACGGGCAGGAACTTGGTGCGGCTGGCGGCGTCCTCGAGGGGGACGGAGACTATCTGCCCGTTGCGGATGCCGACCATGGTGGCGTACTGCTTGTTCATGATGAGGTGCGCCGCGGCGGTGCCGAACTGGGTGGCGAGCACGCGGTCATAGGGGCAGGGAGGGCCGCCCCTCTGGTAGTGGCCGGGCACGGTGACGCGGGTCTCCTGGCCGGTGAGCTCCTCGAGCTCGCTGGCGATGCGGTAGGAGATAGTGGAGTGGCGGCTCTGCTCCTTGGCGCGGCGGCGCTCCTCCTCGCTCATGACGGCGTCGGTATCGCTGACGGCGCCCTCGGCCACGGCGATGATGGAGAAGTTGCGGCCGGAGCGGCGGCGCTCCTCGAGCGCGGCGGCGACCTTCTCGATGTTGTAGGGGATCTCGGGTATCAGTATGATGTCCGCGCCGGAGGCAATGCCGGCGTTGAGCGTCAGCCAGCCGGCGTCGCGGCCCATGAGCTCGACTAGGAAGACGCGCGAGTGGCTGCTGGCGGTGGAGTGGATATAGTCGATGACGTTGGTGCCAATGTCCACGGCGCTCTGGAAGCCGAAGGTGGTGTCCGTGCCGAAGATGTCGTTGTCTATGGTCTTGGGCAGGGTGACGATATTCATGCCGGCGTCGGAGAGGAGCTTGGCGCTCTTCTGCGTGCCGTTGCCGCCCATGACGACCAGGCAGTCGAGGTTGAGGCGGTTATAGGTGTCCAGCATGGCGGGCATGAGGTCGTTGCCCTCGTCGTCGACTATGGCCTTGCCGGGGATGTAGCGCTGGCGGGAGGTGCCGAGGATGGTGCCGCCCTCGGTGAGGATGCCGGAGAAGTCGCGCTTCTCCATGAATTTGTAGTCGCCCTCTATGAGGCCCTTGTAGCCGTCGTACATGCCGAAAATCTCGACATTGGGGACATACTGGAAGAGGGCCTTGCCCACGCCGCGGATGGCGGCGTTGAGCCCCTGGCAGTCGCCGCCGGACGTGACTAGACCGACTCTGGTGTTTCTTTTCATATATTAACCTCCGTTTGGCGGTAGAATTTGCGGCAGTCAATGTACCTTACGTACCAGATGTATCATACAACAGGCAGCCGCGCTTGTCAACCGGAAAGAGGCCCCGGAAAGCGCTCTTTCCGGGGCTTTTACACAATGTTTACAGGGCTTTGACGTCCGCAATCAGCGCGTCGACGTCCTCCTCCCTGGTCGCCCAGCTGGTACAGAAGCGCACCACCCGATGCGTGGGGTCCGCGCGGCCCCAGTCGGAGAAGCTGTACCTCTCCGCGAGCTTTTCGAGCGCGGCGTCGGGGACTATGGGGAACTGCTGGTTCGTGGGCGAGTCGCAGTAGAGCGGCCAGCCCTTGGCCGCGAAGGCCTCGCGCAGCCTCCAGGCGAGCGCCACCTCGCGCTGCGCCGTGCGCTCATAGAGGCCGTCCGTCATGAGCGCGTTGAACTGGACGCCCAGCAGGCGGCCCTTGGCGAGCATGCCGCCGCGCTGCTTTTCGATGTAGCGGAAGTCGCGGTTGATATCCTCGTTCATTATGACAAGCGCCTCGCCGAAGAGCGCGCCCAGCTTGGTGCCGCCGATGTAGAAGGCGTCCGTAAGGCGGGCGAGGTCGGCGAGCGTGACGTCCGCGCCGGGGCAGACCAGGGCCGTGCCCAGCCGGGCGCCGTCGGCGAAGAGGTAAAGCCCCTTCTCGCGGCAGACGGCGGAGAGCGCCTCGAGCTCGGCGAGGGAGTATATGGCGCCGTTTTCGGTGGGCTGGGAGATGTAGACCAGCTTGGGCTGCGGCTGGTGCTCGTGGGTGGAGTCGGCCCAGTGGGCCTCGACGCACTCGCGCACCTGCGCGGCGCTTATCTTGCCCTCCACTCCGCAGGGCAGGGCGATGACCTTGTGCCCCGTCGCCTCGACGGAGCCGCTCTCGTGCACGGCGATGTGCCCGCTCGCGGCGGCGACGGCGGCCTGGTGCGGGCGCAGCGCGGCGGCGATGAGGGTGAAGTTCACCTGCGTGCCGCCGATGAGGAAGTGCACGTGCGCGCCCGGGGCGGCGCACTTTTCGCGTATCTTCGCCGCGGCGGCGGCGCAGTACTCATCCTCGCCGTAGCCGGGGGTCTGTACATAGTTCGTCTCGTTCAGCGCCTGCATGACCTCGGGCAGCGCGCCCTCGAGGTAGTCGCTCTCAAACCTTATCATTTACTCGGCCTCCACGTTTATCTTTCCATCCGCCGCGGTCAGGCGCATGGCCTTCACTCCGCCGCGGCGCTGGTCGACGATGACCTCGGCCATCCTGTCCTCTATATCCTTCTGTATCGTGCGGCGCAGGTTGCGCGCGCCGTAGGTGAGAGAGTAGCTCTTCTCAACGAGGTAGTCGAGCACGCTCTCGTCCCAGCTGAAGGCCATGCCCTTTTCGGCCATGAGCTCGCGCACCTCGCCGAGCATGAGCTCCGCGATGGAGCGGAAGTTGGCCTCGGTGAGCTTGTTGAAGCAGATTATCTCGTCCACGCGGTTGATGAACTCGGGCCTGAGGAAGTCGCCGAGCGCCTTCATCGCGCGCTCGCGGTCCTTGTCCGTGGCGGTGCCGACGAAGCCGAGGGAGCCGCTTTTGGTGTTGCTGCCCGCGTTGGTGGTCATGATGATGACCGTGTTCTCAAAGTTTACCGTCCTGCCCTGAGCGTCGGTTATGCGGCCGTCGTCGAGGATCTGGAGCGGGGTGTTCGTGGCGGCCGGGTGGGCCTTCTTTATCTCGGCGAGGAGCACGACGCTGTAGGGCCTGCGGCGTATCTTCTCGGTGAGCTGGCCGGCCTCGTCATAGCCGACGTAGCCCGGGGGCGAGCCGATAATCCGCGAGACGGAGAACTTCTCCATGAACTCCGACATGTCGAGCCTTATGAGGCTCTCGGGCGAGTTGAAAAGGTCTGCCGCGAGGCGCTTTACAAGCTCGGTCTTGCCCACGCCGGTGCCGCCGACGAAGATGAAGCTCACGGGCTTGCGCTTGGCCTGCAGCCCCACGCGGGAGCGCTTTATGGCCGCGCAGACGGCGTCGATGGCCTCGTCCTGGCCGACAATGTGCTCGCGGAGGCGGTCGCCGAGCTTGCCGAGGCGCTCGTACTCGTCCTCGGTGATGCTGCTGGCGGGTATCTTTGTCCAGAGCTCTATGACCCGCGCGAGGTTTTCGCGCGTGAGCGTGGGCGTGTGCGCCTTGAGCTGGTTTATCTCGTCGGTGAGCTGCATGACGGTCGTGCGAATGACGGCCAGGCGCTCGTAGTGCTCCTCCTGCGTGTCGGCGAGCAGTATCTCGCGCTCGCGGTTGAGGTCGTCGATCTCCTTCTGCGCCACGTCTATCCGCGCGAGGCTCTGGTCCTTGAGGTTGACGTCGGAGCAGGCCTCGTCAATGAGGTCGATGGCCTTGTCGGGGAGGTAGCGGTCGGTGATATAGCGCTCGCTCATGAGCACGGCCTCGCGGCACATCTCAGGCGGTATCCTCACCTGGTGGCACTCCTCATAGTAGTGGGCGATGCCCTGGAGTATCTTCACGCTGTCGTCTATGCCCGGCTCGGCCACGGTGACGGGCTGGAACCTCCGCTCGAGGGCGGCGTCCTTCTCGATGTGCTTGCGGTACTCGGTGAAGGTGGTCGCGCCTATGACCTGGATCTCGCCGCGGCTGAGGGCGGGCTTGAGGATGTTGGCGGCGTTCATGCTGCCCTCGGCGTCGCCCGCGCCGACGATATTGTGCACCTCGTCAATCACGAGGATGATGTTGCCGGTCTTGCGTATCTCCTCGATGAGGCCCTTCATGCGGCTCTCGAACTGGCCGCGGAACTGCGTACCGGCCACGAGGGCGGTGAGGTCGAGGAGATAGACCTCCTTGTCGCGCAGCTTATAGGGCACGCTGCCGCTGGCTATGCGCTGGGCGAGGCCCTCGGCGATGGCCGTCTTGCCGACGCCGGGCTCGCCAATCAGGCAGGGGTTGTTCTTCTGGCGGCGGTTGAGTATCTGGATAACGCGCTCGAGCTCCTCCTCCCTGCCTATCATGGCGTCGAGCTTGCCCTGACGGGCCCTCTCGGTGAGGTCGATGCAGTAGTTGTCGAGGAACTTGCGCTTTGGCCGCTGCGGCGGGGCGCTCTGCGGGCCGGAGCCGTTCTGCTGGCCGCCGGCGGGGCCGGGAACCGCGGGCAGGTTTTCGTCCCTCCCGGCCGGGGCGCCGCCCTGGCCCATGAGGCGGTTGAGGAAGGGGAAGGTGGCGGTCTTGCCGTCGTCGTCGGAGTCGGAGTCGGAATTCTCGATGTCCATCAGCCCCTCGGCGCTGCCGAGCGCGTCCATCATCTCGCTCGTGAGGTTGTCGAGGTCCTCGTCGGAGATGCCCATCTTGTTGATGATGTCGTCCACCGGCTTGATGTGCAGCTCGCGCGCGCACTTGAGGCAGAGGCCCTCGTTCTTCTGCTGGCCGCTGGGGTCCATGCGGGTTATGAATATCACCGCCACGTTTTTCTTGCAGCGGGAGCAAAGGGTAGGTTGCATAGCTGAAATCTCCTGTATATCTCAATATTTTCCATCGGCTGGGCCGGAAAAGAAAAATTAGCACTCTTTTTGTACGAGTGCTAATTTATCACTAAGTTCCTGAATTGTCAACAGGCGCGGCCGCGAATTGACAGAATGTTCATAGTTCATATCCCCACGCCGGCGGTGATGATATCGATGCTGTGGAAGAAGCGCAGCAGCAGCGTGCTCGCGTAGGTGTCGAGGCCGATAATGAGGCCGAGGAAGCGCAGCAGCCAGGCGATGAGGCAGCAGTAGCACACGCCGTTTACGAGGCCCATGACCGCGCCGCCCGCGTCGTTGAGCAGGTCCATGTTGGGTATGCGGTAGGAGAGGTTGGGGATGTTCGCTATCACCATCAGCGCGATGAGGAAGATGATGAAGAGCAGCGCCACGCCCGCGACGAAGCAGATGCGCTGGCAGAGTATCTCAACCACGGCGGAGCTTATCTGCGCGTCGTTCTCGTCGGCGTAGTTCTCGGCCTCGGTGGCCATCTGGTCGGCGGCGTCGCCGTAGATGCCCACGCGCTCGTAGCTCGTCATGCAGAACTCGTGCCGCAGCTGGGAGTCCCCGGCGAGGATGTCCTCATAGCTGAGGTCGGTATCGGAGAGGCCCATCTCGTCGAGCACCTCGTCGTTCATCTGGCTCTCGACATAGCCGCTGACGAAGGGGCGCAGCACCGGCACGACGTCATAGGAAAACGCGCTGGATACGAGCACCGCGCCGTAGAGCGCGACAACAATGCCCAGCAGGTTCGCTATGCCGATAACGAAGCCCTTTTTGTATCCGGCCCACACCGAGATTATTACTATGGCCAGCAGCAGCAGGTCTATGACTATATGCACGGCCTTACCCTCCTTAATCTTGCAGCGGGACGGCGCGCAGCCCGTCCTCATCCCATATCAATGTCAGCGCCGCCTCGTCGAGCCGGTGCTCATAGAGCGCCGCGCCTGCGGCGGAATAAGCCTTCACCAGATAGCCCGCGCTGTCCACGCCCAGCAGGGCGAGCGCGTCCCCCTCCGGCGGCAGCGCCGCGGCGACGGGAAAGAAGCCCTCGCATTCGACGGAGAACTCCTCGCCCTGCGCGCCGTACACGGCGGCCCGGCAGCGGCCGGAGGCCTCCTCGCTGAGAGCGGCGGCATATCCGCACTCCCCGCCAAAAACGGCGAGCAGCCGCCCGCTGATATCCATGCGGCTGTATCCGTCCTCCGCGAGCAGCAGCGCCTCCCCTCCGGGGGCCCAGGCGGCGGCGCGGTCTCCCGCGGGCGTGAGCGCGAGCAGCGCCGTCCCCGCGCTCGCGGTGTAGAGCTCTTCGCCCGTATCGGAGAAAACCTCCACAGCACCAGACGAGATACGCGCGAAAGAGTTCCCTACCGGGACATATTCGCCGGAAACTTCCTCCGGCGCGGCCGCGGCGGCGGCCCAGACGGCGGCTGTGAGCGCAAGCAGCAAAAAGCAGAGCGCCGTGAGCTTGCCGCGGCGTTTACGGGCGGCGTTATTCATGGCGTGAGCCTCCTTCAGGAGAGCATCAGCCGCCCAACCTCGCCTTCATACCAGACCCTGTTCAGATACAAGCCCTGCGGCGGCATGGTCGGCCCGGTGAGACGCCGGTCGCGCGTCTCCAGCAGGGCCGGGATGTCCTCCGGTTCGAGCTTGCCATGGGAGGCGTAGACCATCGTGCCGACGATGGCCCTCACCATGTTGTAGAGGAAGCCGTCCGCGCAGATGGCGACCCTTATCTCGTCGCCGAGCTTCTCCGCCCGGCACCAGTGTACGGTGCGCACGGTGGTCTTTGTCTGTGTGCCCACGCTGCGCACGGCCGCGAAGTCGTGCCTGCCCACAAAGGCCTCGCCCGCGGCCTTCATGCGTTCAAAGTCCAGCGGCGCGGGGTAAAAGCACACGCGCTTTTGCAAAAAGGGGTCGCGGATGCGCGTGTTCATGATGCGGTAGACGTATTCCTTCTGTATGCAGCTCAATATCGCGTTGAAGTCCTCCGGCGCCTCGCAGGCGCCGAGGACGGCTATGTCGTCCGGCAGGCGCGTATTGACCGCCAGCGGCAGCCGCTCAACCGGGATGCGGCTGTCCGTATGGAAGTTTGCGCAGTAGTTGAGCGCGTGTACGCCGGCGTCCGTGCGCCCGCAGCCCGTGACCCTTACCGCATGGCCGCAGACCTTCGAGAGCGCCTTTTCCAGCGTGGCGGCAACGGAGACGTCGTACTTCTGCACCTGCCAGCCGTGGTAGGCGCTGCCGTCGTAGCGGAGCCTGAGGGCGATGTTCCTCATATCCCGAAGACGTTCATGGCTATCATGCCCGCCAGCAGCGCCGCGCCGGCCAGGAAGGCCAGGTAATCGCGCCGCGCGAGCTTGAGCGTCTTCATCCTCGTGCGGCCCTCGCCGCCGTGGTAGCAGCGGCTCTCCATGGCGACGGCGAGCTCGTCGGCGCGGCGGAAGCTGGAGACGAATAGCGGCACCAGGAGCGGCAGCAGCGCCTTCGCCCTCTCGGTGAGCTTGCCGGTGGAGAAGTCAGCGCCGCGCGCCTTCTGCGCGGACATTATCTTGTCCGTCTCCTCGATGAGCGTGGGGATGAACCTGAGCGCCATGCTCATCATCATGCTC
>CALWYR010000056.1 GCA_944385805.1 uncultured Oscillospiraceae bacterium | reverse complement strand
GAGCATATCCGCGTGGCCCTTGAGCACGGTCAGCGGCGTGCGCAGGTCGTGGGCGAAGGCGGCGTTGAGCCTGCGCCGCTCCTCCATCTGCGCCCAGAGGTCGCGCCAGCCGGTCTCGAGCGAGGAGCGCATGGTCTCAAAGCTCTCGGTCAGCCTGCCCAGCTCGTCGGAGCGCCGGGGCGTGAGCTCAAAGCTGAGGTCGTTCGCCGTGATGCGCGCGCTGGCGCGCTCGAGCTCGACTATCGGCCCGCGCAGGCGCCGCCGCCAGAAGGCCAGCGCGCAGAGCACGAGCCCGCCGAGGTAGCAGATGGGCAGCGAGGCGACCTGCAAAATGCCCAGGAAGCGGCTCCAGAAGAGGTCGCGCTGCGAGTAGGCCGGGCGGATAAAGAGCGAGAAGCGCCCGTCGACAAGGCCGACCTCGAGAGTGCCCTCGCCGTAGGGCACCTCGCCGTCGGAGACCTCCTCGCCGTCGCTGTCGAAGATGATATAGGCCTCGGAGCCGTCGGTGGTGACGTAGTTGCGGTAGCTCCCGCCCTCGGGTATCTCCACCTCCTCGGCCAGCTCGCTGTACTTGCGGTAAATCGCTATACGCGGCTCGTCGAGCAGCTTGATGAAAATCATGCAGACCGCGGTGGCCAGCACGGCGGCAATGAGCACGTACCAGATAAAGGCGGTGCGCAGAGACATATTGTGCCAGAGATGGCGGGCCTCGGTCCGCCGCTGTCTTGCCCGTTCGCGGGCAAGACGAAAGCGCTTTCTCACTTCGCCCACTTGTAGCCCACTCCCCAGACCGTCTCGATATACTGCTTCTGCGCCCCGGCGGCGGCCAGCTTGGCGCGGATGCGGCGGATGTGCTCGGCTATGACCGAGCTGTCGCCCTCGCCGTCTATGCCCCATATCGCGTCGTACATGCGCTCGCGGTCGAAGACCAGGCCGGGGTTCTGCGAGAGGAACTCGATGATGTCGAACTCGCGACGCGCGAACTGTATGGGCTCTCCGTTGTAGGTCACGCTGCGGTCGGAGTAGTTGACGGCGAGCGCGCCGTCGAAGCGCACCTCGCTCGCCGTCATGTGCCGCCTCTCGCGCCGGAGGTGCGCGTCCACGCGCGCGGCCAGCTCGCTGGGCGAGAAGGGCTTGACCACATAGTCGTCCGCCCCGGCGGCGAAGCCGCGGAGCTTGTCGCTCTCCTCCACACGCGCGGTGAGGAAGATTATCGGGCAGGAGACGTGCGAGCGTATCAGCCGGCAGACCTCCAGCCCGTCCATGTCGGGCATGCCCACGTCGAGCAGTATGAGGTCGGGCCGGCTCCCGGCGGCGTGTACGGCCTCCGTGCCCGAATAGGCTGGTATGACCTCGTAGCCGCGCTCGCGGAAAAAGCGCGCGAGCATGTCGGTGATGTCGCGCTCGTCGTCGGCGATAAGTATGCGGTCAGCCATCTTTTCCGTCCTCCCTTTCGCGCTTTTCCGCCTCGCGCCGGGCGTGTACGGCGCAGATGCGGCGGTAAATCAGTATGCCGCAGCCGCTTATCACGAGGGTTATCGCGAAGGCGGATATGGCGAAGACATAGTTCTGCCCGCCCAGGGCACCGCCGCCGACGGTGCTGGTGATTATCGAGGGTATCCTCGCCACCGAGGTGATGAAGAGCCACGCGCCCGGCGTTATGCCCACAATGGGCGCGACGTAGCCGAGCAGGTCCTTGGGCGTGCCGGGGATGAACATCAAAAGGAACATGAGCGTGTCGCGCTTTCGCACCGTGTTGAGGAAGCGCAGCTGCTCTATTTTCTCGAGCGGGAAGAAGATCTCAACGGCCTTTATGCCGAAGCGCCTCACGAAGAAATAGACCGCCATGCTGCCCATGACCGTGCCGAGTATGCACAGCAGCGTGCCCTCGACCGCGCCGAAGGCGTAGCCCGCGCCTATCTCCACCGGCTCGCCGGGGATTATCGCTATCACGACCTGCAAAACCTGGATGCCGAGAAAATATACGCGCCCCATGGGCCCCGCGCTGTCCACCCAGGCGCGGAACTTCTCCGGCTCGCGCAGGTACTCTATGAGCGGCCGGCCCACGAACCAGGTGATGGCCAGAGTGAGGGCTATGAAGACGGCGATGGACGCCGCCGCTATTATCTTTTTCGCCCGCTCGCTGAGCTCGGGCCGCGGCTGCCTGGACATGGTGCGCTCCTCTCGGTTTTCTACAGCTACATAATACCCTAAACGCTGTGCTTACTGCAACCAGAAATAAACCCGCTGCATCAATTTTCTATCCACTCTCATAAAATTTTTTCTTAACAAAGGCAAATGCTTGTAATTCCGCCGGATTGGTGGTATGATTACTCACATGTACAATTGCGCTTATTGTACGCTATACGAAAAGCGGCCCGCAAGCTCTGGCGTTGGCCGTAAAGAAGAGGAGGAGCATTATGAAACTCAGGATTTCCAACCGCATGACCAAGCCCGACTTTCAGGGGGACTTCACCGCCCGCATACTTGCCGCCGCCGGTGACCCGTCGATTATATCCTTTGCCGGCGGTCTGCCGAACCCCGATTCCTTCCCCGTAAAGGAGATGGAGGCCGCGGTGACCAAGGTGCTCGAGCGCGACGGCGTGCGCGCCCTGCAGTACAGCAACACCGAGGGCTATGCCCCTCTTCGCAAGTTCATCTCCGACCGCTACGCCAAGCAGGGCCTCGACTACGCCCCGGAGAACATCATCATCACCAACGGCTCCCAGCAGGCCCTTGACATGGTCGCCGCCTGCCTGATTGACCCGGACGACGAGATAGTCGTTGAGAAGCCGAGCTATCTGGCCGCGCTGCAGACCTTCCACCTCTACTACCCGAAGGTCCTCTCCGTCGACCTCAACGAGGACGGCATCGACTGCGCCCAGCTCGAGAAGACTCTCAGCGAGCACGACCCCAAGTTCATTTACATCATCCCCAGCTTCCAGAACCCCACCGGCCTCACCTACACCCAGGCCGTCCGTGAGCGCGCCGCCGAGATTCTCAAGAAGTCCGGCATCCCCGTCATTGAGGACAACCCCTACGGCGAGCTCCGCTTCCGCGGCGACGGCAACGTCAAGACCTTTGCCGAGATGCTCGGCGAGCAGTTCTGCGAGCTCGGCACCTTCTCCAAGATTGTCGCGCCCGGCATGCGCATCGGCTGGATCGCCTGCAAGAACCCCGAGCTCTACGCCAAGCTCCTGGCCTACAAGTCCACCATGGACCTGCACACCAACATCTTCGGCCAGATGGTCCTCGCCGAGTACCTGCTTGACAA
>CALWYR010000055.1 GCA_944385805.1 uncultured Oscillospiraceae bacterium | reverse complement strand
AGCAAGGAAGACCTGCGCAAGATTGCCGAGCAGAAGATGCCCGACCTCAACTGCACCAGCGTCGAGGCCGCGATGAGCATGATCGCCGGCACCTGCCGCAGCATGGGCGTCCTGGTGGGCGACTGAGTTTTATTCCACCCCTATACGTGGGAGGACAAGTGGGCCGTGAGGCTCAACAACTCCGACGAACCACATTTTTAGGAGGAAATCAAATTGTTCAGAGGTAAGAATTATAAAGAGAGCTCCAAGCTCATAGATAAGTCCGCTCAGTACGAGCCCCAGGAGGCCTTCGACCTCGTCTGCAAGGCCAGCCGCGCCAAGTTCGACGAGACCGTCGAGCTGCACGTCAAGCTCGGCGTCGACTCCCGCCACGCCGACCAGCAGGTCCGCGGCGCCGTCGTGCTGCCCAACGGCACCGGCAAGAACGTGCGCGTCCTCGTCTTCTGCAAGCCCGAGCGCGAGGAGGAGGCCAAGGCGGCCGGCGCCGACTACGCCGGCGGCCAGGAGCTGGTCCAGAAGATCCAGACCGAGAACTGGTTTGAGTTCGACACCGTCATCGCCAGCCCCGACATGATGGGCGTCGTCGGCCGCCTCGGCAAGCTGCTCGGCCCCAAGGGCCTGATGCCCAGCCCCAAGGCCGGCACCGTCACCCCCAACATCGCCCAGGCCGTCACCGAGGCCAAGGCCGGCAAGGTCGAGTACCGCCTCGACAAGACCAACATCATCCACTGCCCGATAGGCAAGGTCAGCTTCGGCGCTGAGAAGCTTGTCGAGAACTACAACACCCTCATCGGCGCTATCGTCAGGGCCAAGCCCGCCGCCGCCAAGGGCCAGTACATCAGGAGCTGCGTCACCGCCTCCACCATGGGCCCCGGCGTCAAGATTAACGCCAACAAGCAGATATAACGTGTTTTCACCGAGCGCCCGGGGCATCAGCTCCGGGCGCGGGTTTTTGGAAAGGAGCTCAAATGGAGATACGCGCTTACCGCCCTGAGGACCTGCCCGGCCTCGCCGCGGTCTGGAACGAGGTCGTGCGCGACGGCGTCGCCTTCCCCCAGCTCGACGAGCTGGACGCGGCCGGCGCGCGCGAGTTTTTCGCCGCGCAGGACTTTACCGCGGCCGCCGTGGAGGACGGCCGCGTGCTCGGCCTCTACATCCTCCACCCCAACAACGTGGGCCGCTGCGGCCACCAAGCCAACGCGAGCTACGCTGTCTCCTCCGCCGCGCGCGGCAGGGGAGTGGGCGAGGCGCTCGTGCGCCACTCGCTGCAAAAGGCCGCGCAGCTCGGCTACCGCCTGCTTATTTTCAACGCCGTGGTGGCGGGAAACACCGCGGCCATCCGTCTCTATGAGAAGCTGGGGTTTGTGAGGATTGGCACGGTGCCCGGCGGCTTCCTGCTGAAAGACGGCGGCTGGAGCGACACCATACTGTTTTATCACACCCTGGGCTGAGGCCGCCCGCCGGGCGGAAAAATTTAAATCCGCTGTAGCCGGCGGCCGGCTTTGGGGGTATAATGTCCCCTAGACAACGCAAGGAGGCAAAGTATGCTTACAGGCAACACCATCCACGGCTTCACCGTCATATCCACCCGCCCGCTGGCGGAGCTGGGGGCCACCATGTACCGCCTGCGGCACGGCCGCACGGGGCTGGAGGCCGTCTGGCTCAGCCGGCCGGAGGCCAACCGCACCTTCGGCATCGCCTTTCCCACCCTGCCCGAGGACGACACGGGCGTCTTCCACATCCTTGAACACTCCGTACTCTGCGGCAGCGAGCGCTACCCGCTCAGGGAGCCCTTTGTGGAGCTGATGAAGGGGTCGATGAACACCTTCCTCAACGCGATGACCTTCCCCGACAAGACCTTTTACCCCATCTCCAGCCGCAACCCAAAGGACTTTATCAACCTCATGCGCGTCTATCTCGACGCCGTCTTCCGCCCGCTCATCTACTCCAAGCCGGAGATCTTCCGCCAGGAGGGCTGGCACTATGAGCTGGACGGGGAGGGGCGGCTGAGCTATAACGGCGTCGTCTACAACGAGATGCGCGGCTGCTACGCCGACGTGGACGAGCTCGAGACCCACGCGCTGATGGCCTCGCTCTTCCCGGACACGCCCTACCGCTTTGAGTCCGGGGGCGCGCCAGAGAGCATACCCTCTCTGAGCTTCGAGGCCTTCCTCGCCGCCCACCGCCGCTGGTACTCGCCGAGCAACGCCTATGTCTACCTCGACGGCGACATAGACATCGACGAGGCGCTGGGGATTATAGACGGGGAATACCTCTCCGGGGCGGAGCGCACGGAGCGCGTGGCCCCGCCCGCGCCGCAGAGCCCGGTACGCGCCGAACCAAAGCGCGTCGTCTATGAGCTCGCCGAGAGCGAGAGCGAGGAAAACCGCTATCGCCTCGCCTGGGGCGCGGTGGCCGGGAGCATGCTCGAGCGCGAGCGGCTCGCCGCCGAGGCGCTCTGCACGCTGCTGTGCGGCGACAACCAGAGCCCGCTCTGCCGCGCCGTGCTCTCCGAGGGCCTGGCCGAGGGCGTCAGCATGATGCTCTGGGACGGCTGCGCGCAGCCCTTCCTGCGCCTGGAGGTCACGAACGCCAGGGAGTCCGACCTCGGCCGCGTCCGCGAGGTCCTGCGCTCGGAGCTCGAGGCCCTGGCCGGCGGCGCGCTCGACCGCGCGCGGCTGGAGGCGGTGCTCGCCAACCTCGAGTTCAGGATGCGCGAGCGCGACTACGGCTATTACCCGCAGGGCCTGGTGCTGGGCTTCGACGTGCTCGACAGCTGGCTGCGCGGGGGCGACCCCGCCGCCCGCCTTGAGATAGGCCGCCTCTTTGAGACGCTGCGCGCGCGTATGGCCGACGGCTGGTTCGAGCGGCTCATCCGCGAGCTGCTGCTGGATAACCCCCACTTCGCCGAGGCGGTCATGGTCCCCTCGCACAGCTGCGGGGACGAGCGCCGCGCGGCCGAGGCCGGGCGCCTCGCCGCCATAGCCGGGAGCTGGGGCGAGGAGCGCCGCGAGCGCCAGCGCGCCGAGATGGCCGCGCTCGAGGCCTTCCAGAACAGCGTTGACAGCCCCGAGGACCTAGCCAGGCTGCCGCGCCTGACGCTGGCCGACCTGAGCGCGGAGCCCGAGGCCTATCCCACGGCCGAGGAAGAGCTCTCCGGCGCGCCGCTGCTGCGCCACGAGCTGGGCGCGGGCGGCATAAGCTACTTCACTGCCTACTTCGACGTCACCGGCCTCACGGCGGAGGAGCTCCCGGCTCTCAGCTTTCTCTGCGCGCTGCTGGGCAAGGTGGACACGGAACGCCGCCCGGCCGAGGAGCTCAGCCGCCTCACACAGCTGTACTGCGGCTCCATGAGCTTCGGCGTCAACGTCTACGAGCGCCCCGATGGGAGCTATGCGCTCAAGCTGGCGGCGCACGTGAGCTGCCTCGAGCAGCGCGCCGCCGAGGCTTTCGGCCTGCTGGGCGAGATTCTGACCGGCAGCCGCCTCACTGACGAGCGCGCCGTGCTCGACATCCTGCGCCAGACCCGCGCCGAGAGCTTCCAGAACCTCGTCAACAACGGCCACAACGTCTCTGTCGGCCGCGTCGCCGCCATGTTCACCCCCGGCGCCGCCGCGGGCGAGAGCGTCAGCGGCTTCGGCTACTACCGCTGGCTCAAGGACGCCGAGACGGGCTGGGACTTCAAGGCCCTCTCCGCCGGGCTCGAGCGGCTTCGCGGCCTCTGCGTCAACCGCGCGGCCCTCACGCTGAGCCTCACCGGCGAGCGCTCCGCCGCCGTCGACGCGGCGGCAGCGGCCTTCGTGGACGCGCTGCCGGAGCGTGAGCGCCTGTCCGGCCCGGGCGTGAGAGCCCTGGGGACGGCGCGCGTGGGCATAGAGATACCCTCCGACGTGGGCTACGCCGCCCTGGGCGCGCGCTATGGCGCCTTTGACGGAGGGCGCTTCCTCGCCGGGCGCATACTCTCGCTCGGCTACCTCTGGAACGCCGTGCGCGTGAGGGGAGGGGCCTACGGCACCGGCATGGTGACGCGCTATAACGGTTACGCCGGCTGCTACTCCTACCGCGACCCCACCCCGGCGAAGACGCTGGAGGCCTACGCCGGCTGCGCCGACGCGCTCGAGGCCCTCGCCGCCTCCGGGGAGTGCCTAGAGGGCTATATCATCGGCGCCGTCTCCGCCGAGGAGCCGCTGCTCACCGCCCGCGCCAAGGGCTTCGAGGCCGACTCGCTGTATTTCCGCGGCGTCGGCTATGAGCTGCGCCGCCGCAACCGCCTCGAGCTGCTCGGCTGCACCTGTGGGCGTCTTGCCAAACTGGCCGGCGAGCTGCGCGCCGCCCTCGCCGGGGGCGGGGTATGCGTCCTCGCGCAGAGGGACGAGCTCGAGAGCTGCTCGCTTGATGAGATATACACGCTCTGAATAGTAATATGCACCGCGCCCCGGGACGTCCGCGTCCCGGGGCGTTTTTTTATGCGAAGGTAAAAATTTTTTAACAATTCTCCGCGCACTCACCCGCCGATATAGTAGGGCATGAGGGCAAAAAATGGGACAATTGCAAACCAAAAGGCCGCTTTTCCGCTCCCGCCTGCGTCGAAGAGGGCGGAAATGGCACGAATTTTTCGTTGACAAGCGCTTTAATGTATCGTAGTATATATGAAAATAGGTACCGGGGGTATTAGTTTATTTAATGCAGCGACGCCCGGTCCCTCTGCAACTACCAATTCCGTGAAGGGAGAGGACACAATGGAAAAGATGAAGAAACTGCTTGCTCTGGCCCTCTGCGCCGTTATGGTGCTGGGCCTCGCCGCCTGCGGGGAACAGATCCAGGCCCCGAGCAGCTCGCAGGCCCCCGTCGAGAGCGCCGGGACGGAGGGGAATACTGTCCTGACCGACGACGAGGCCATCTACATGGCCGCGCTCGGCGACTACTATGAGGTCTATCAGGAGGCTCTGGAGGCCGAGACGCTCTCCGAGCGCTGGGCACTCATGGCCGTGGCCGAGGCCAAGTTCCTCGAGAGCGGCGTCGCCAGCCCGATGTACACGGCCGGCGGATGCTACGCCATGAGCCGCAACGCCTACCGCTCCAGCGGCTATATCAGCTGGATGGGCGACCGCGTCTACTATGACCAGATGCTGCTCACCAACGAGATAATCGAGAACGACGACTACGCCCACCTCGAGGATCTCTGGTACGAGCTGGCCGGCACCGGCACATACACCGAGAGCGCGAGGGAGTACCTCGCCGGCGAGGGCTACACCTTTGCCGACACCGCCACCACCACCTTTGACCGCGTGGGCACCACCTGGGACTACCTCAGCGACGGCGACTTCCATGACGACGCCTCCTTTGTCGACTACCTCTATCAGTACGACTCCGAGAGCGTCCAGCAGCCGCATCTCGCCACCGGCTATGAGGTGAGCGAGGACGGCCTCACCTATACCTTCACCATCCGCGAGGGCGTCGAGTGGGTCGACTCCCAGGGCCGCAAGGTCGCCGACCTCGTGGCCGACGACTGGGTCGCCGGCGCGCAGCACCTGGCCGACACCGGCGCGAGCGCTATCGACAACCTCAACGGCGTCGTCGCCGGCGTTGCCGAGTATCTCAGCGGAGAGATAACCGACTTCAGCCAGGTCGGCATCAAGGCCCTTGACGACCACACCCTGCAGTACACCCTCGTCGAGGAGTGCCCCTACTTCATGAGCATGGTGTCCAGCACCGCCTTCATGCCGCTGAGCCGCAGCTACTACCTCAGCCAGGGCGGCGTCTTCGGCATCGCCGAGTACGACGCGGCCACCGCCTCGAGCACCTACCTCTTCGGCGTTGACCAGGACCACATCGCCTACTGCGGCCCCTACCTCTGCACCAACGTCACCGACAAGAACTCCATCAACTACGTGCTCAACGAGAGCTACTTGAACGCTGAGAACGTCGGCATCACCTCCGTCAGCTTCATCTATGACGACGGCAGCGACGTCACCCGCGAGTACGACATGTTCATGAACGGCACCGGCACCACTCTCGCGCTCGACACCGCCCAGCTCGAGATAGCCAAGAAGGACGGCAACTTCGATAAGTACTGCCACGTCGCCCCCAACGTCATGAATATCTTCCTTGTCTGGTCCAACCTCAACCGCCAGACCTACGCCAACATAGCCGACGGCGCCTGCGAGTCCCAGAAGACCGACGAGCAGAAGGAGGCCAGCCGCGCCGCGCTGCAGAACCAGAACTTCCGCCTGGCCGTCGGCTACAGCATCGACCGCGCCACCTACATCGAGCAGAGCCTCGGCGCCGACCTCAAGTACGTCTGCCTGCGCAACGGCTTCGTGCCCGGCACCTTCGTCTCCCTCGAGGAGGACGTGACCATCGACATCAACGGGACCCCCACCACCTTCGCCGCCGGCACCTTCTACGGCGAGATAGTCCAGGCCCAGGTCACCGCCGACGGCTACCCCTTCAAGGTCTGGAATGAGGAGACCATGAGCTCCGACGGCTTTGACGGCTGGTACAGCCCCGAGAACGCCCAGGCGGCCCTCGCCCTCGCGGTGGAGGAGCTCGCGGCCATGGGCTTCGAGGTCAGCGCGGAGAACCCGATAGTCCTCGATTACCCCTACAGCGCCTATAACGAGACCGCGACCAACCAGGCCGTCGTGCTCAAGACCAGCATAGAGAACGCCACCGGCGGCCTTGTGCAGCTCGCCCTTGTCGAGTGCCAGGACAGCACCGAGAACCTCAACACCTGGTTCAACACCAACAGCGGCAGCGAGTACAACTACGACCTCGGCGGCATGGGCGGCATCGGCGGCGACTTCGGCGACCCCGAGACCTACCTCGACGGCCTGCTGCCCTACGGCGACGGCTACTGCGACCAGAAGATGGGCCTCTGGTAATGCGCCTGCCCCCGCGCGGGGCGGCAGAGGCCAAACCATTCCACAGTTAATCCAGGCGGGGCGGATGGATACGTCCATCCGCCCTCCCTCATTTAAGGGAGCGCGCTGCTTATGGTAAAGTATTTCTTCAAACGCTTCTTTCGCGGATGTATTTCCGTCGTTATCGCGATAGCGCTCATAATGCTGATGGTCTTCTCCTGGCTGGACCCCACGCTCATTTTCGCGGAGGATGAGCAGTACACCAAGCTGTCCAACAACCAGAAGACCCTCTATACCTACCAGAAGTGGGAGGAGTATGACTACCTCGACTATGTCCCCTACACCGACTGGCTCAACGCGAAGACGGCGTCGGGGGAGATAACCGAGGAAGAGCGCGCCGCCGTTGCCGCGATTGGGCGCACGGCGGACGCGGACAACGCGGAGGTCGCCCGCTATGTGGCGGAGTTCACCGCCGAGTACGAGGCCCAGGGCTATACAGTCGTGCGGCTTGACGCCGTCATGGCCACGCCCACGCGCATAGCCACCGGCGGCAGCCAGACGCTCTTCGCCTTCCAGAACACGCCGCTCCTCGTGCGCATGCTCAACTTCTTCACCGGCATACTCGACTTTGACAACATCCACTACGTGCAGGAGGACATAGGCGAGCGCGGGCTGACCTTCACGCTCCACGACCCCGCCTACGGCGGCGAGAAGTTCGCCCCCGCCATCATGGGCAACGGCACGCTGCACAAGTACCTGCTCTATGTGGACGGCAGCTTCCCCTACATCCACCAGAACTTCGTCAAGATACGCCTCGGCACCAGCTACTCGGTCAACAAGGGCGTGGACGCCTTCGACACCATGGTGATGCCGCAGGGTAATTACGTGCGCAGCACGACCTATTACCCCACCGGCGTGGTGGAGGAGAGCGCGGACGACCTGCACAGCGCCACCTACCTGGCCGGCTCGCGCGAGCTAAACATGGTCTACCAGGGGCTCTACACCGACGACTACACCAACGTAGACCTCGTCAAGGACTCCGGCTCCCGCGTGGCCTACTCCTTCATCGTCAGCATCATCGCCTCGGCGCTCGCCTATATCGTGGGCCTGCCGCTGGGTATACTGATGGCCAAGAGGAAGGACACCTGGGTCGACAGCCTCGGCAACGCCTACGTCGTCATCATCATGGCTGTGCCCGGCCTCGCCTATACGCTGATGCTCAAGGCCATCGGCAACAAGCTGGGCCTGCCGACCACCTTCTCGCTAGACAACCCGACCACGCTCATGTACATTATGCCCATCCTCTCCTCCGCGATCGGCGCCATAGCCGGCGAGATGAAGTGGATGAGGCGCTACATGGTCGACCAGATGAACTCCGATTATGTCAAGTTCGCCCGCAGCGAGGGCCTGAGCGAACGCGAGATTTTCACAAAGCACATCTTCAAAAACGCCGCCATACCCATTGTCCACGGCATCCCCGGCGCCATAACCGGCGCGCTCTCCGGCGCGATAATCCTCGAGCAGGTCTACCTTATCCCCGGCGTCGGCGGGCTGCTGGTGCAGGCCATCGGGGCCTACGACAACGCGGTCATAGTGGGCGTGGCCCTCTTCTACGGAGTACTTTTCATCATATCCGCCATTTTGGGAGACATCCTCATGGCCGTCATGGACCCGAGGATTTCCTACACATCCAAAGCGAGGTGAGCTTAAATGGCAGTGGCACAGGCAGAAACAATCGACCTCAGGGACACCGGGCTATCCGACGCCGAGCTCTTTGAGCGCATACCGCAGGACACGGCGGCGGTGGAGAAGATTACCGCCCCGCGCTATTCCTACTGGCACAGCGTCTTCCGCGTGTTCTTCCGCAAGAAGACCAATATACTCATCCTCGCGGCCTTCGCCTTCATCATCGTCTTCACCTATGTATATCCCGCCGTCATGGGCTACGACCGCTACGGCAACATCATGGACTCCACCGCCAAGCACCTCACGCCCTGGGCGGCGATAGAGAAGTTCGGCTTCTCGATACGCTGGATTTTCGGCACCGGCGCCTCGGGCCAGAGCACTTTCGACGCCATGTGGTACGGCGCGCGCATCAGCCTCTCGCTGGCGCTGCTCTGCACGCTGATAAACTTCACTATCGGCATCGTCGTCGGCGCGATATGGGGCTTTTCCAAGCGCGTGGACGTCTTCATGAACGAGGTGCGCAACGTGGTCAGCAACGTGCCCGGCACGCTCATCATCTCCGTCTGGGTGCTGGTGTTCTCGCCGAGCTTTTCCACGCTGCTCTTCGCCATGTGCGTCACCGGCTGGATAGGCATAGCCTACTCGCTCAGGACGCAGGTCATTATCATACGCGACCGCGAGTACAACCTCGCCAGCAAGTGCCTTGGCTCGAGCACGGTGCGCATAGCGGTGAAGAATATCCTGCCTTTCATGATAAGCTTCATCGTCACCATCATGGCCACGCAGATCCCGGCCTACATAGCGAGCGAGGCCTTCCTGAGCTACATCGGCCTTGGCATCTCCGACACCACCCTCGGCAAGATACTCTATAACGCCCAGAGCGCCATGGTCACGCCGGGCTGGGGCTGGGAGTTCTGGTGTCCGGTCATGCTCAGCGCATTCATATCCGTCGTGCTCTTCCTCATCGGCCAGAACCTCGGCGACGCCGCCGACCCGAGGACGCACATGTGAGGTAAGCGGCATGGAAGAAAAGAAAGTATTGCTCTCTATACGCGACCTCTGGGTCAAGTTCCACGTCCGCGGCAGGGTGCTCACCGCCATCCGCGACGTCAGCCTCGACATCTACGAGGACGAGTCCATCGCCATCGTCGGCGAGAGCGGCTGCGGCAAGAGCGTCCTCACCAAGACCTTCGCCGGCATGCTCGACAACAACGGTTTTATCGACGGGGGCGACATCTACTTCAACGACGAGAGCCTCACGGCCGTCTCCGCCCCGGCGGGCGCCGCCGCGCAGCGCTCCATAGCCCGCTATGAGAAAAAGCTCAACGAGCTCTCCCGCGCCGAGCTCGGCTCCGCCACCTGGCTGGAGCTGCAGGCCCTCGAGCAGGACCACAAGGAGCGCATGAGCCTCAGCGCCGCGGAGGACGAGGCCTTCGCCGCCGAGTGGCGCGAGCTGATCTACGGGCGCACGGAGGCCCAGAACAAGAAGCAGGCCCTTGACCGCAAGCGCGACAAGGCCGAGATAAAGGCCCTCCAGCAGGAGATAGACGGCTATGAGCGGAAGATGAAGGAGTGGGACCGCCGCCGCGCCGCCGCCGTGCGCGAGCACCGCGCCGCGACGCTGGCGGATACCGCCTATAACCAGGAGTACGCCAAAAAACATGCCGCGCTCAAGGAGCGCTGCGCGCGCGAATGCGCCGGCGAGCTCACGGGCGAGCTCAGGGCCCGCAACGCCGCGCTGGCGAGGGAGGTATATCTCTCGCTGCACCGCTACCCGAAAAAGCGGCAGATAAAGCTCACTTCCAGGCTCTTCAAGGCCATCGGCGAGGCCATGAAGCGCGGCGAGGACCTCTCTGACAGCGAGGTGCTCAACCGCGTCTTTGAAAACGCCGTCTTCCACGTCAGGTATCTCGGCGAGGAGGACGGGGTCATGCGCGGCGAGCTCACGCTCAACCTCGCCCGCGCCGACTGCGTCAGCGACTGGACCAGGATACGCGGCCAGAAGATAGCGACCATCTTCCAGGACCCGATGACGAGCCTCAACCCCATCATGACCATCGGCAAGCAGATAACCTCGGTCATCATGAAGCACCAGAACGTCTCGGAGATGGAAGCGCGCCGCCGCGCCATCATCCTTATGAAGAAGGTCGGCATCCCCAACGCCGAAAACCGCTTCGACGACTACCCCTTCCAGTACTCTGGCGGCATGCGCCAGCGCATAGTCATCGCCATCGCGCTCTCCTGCCAGCCCAAGATACTCATCTGCGACGAGCCCACAACCGCGCTCGACGTCACCATCCAGGCCCAGATAATCAAGCTCATAAAGGATTTGCAGAAGGAGTTCCACTACACCATCGTCTTCATCACCCACGACCTCGGCGTCGTGGCCAACGTGGCCGACCGCGTGGCGGTGCTCTACGCCGGGCAGATTATCGAGATAGGCAAGGTGGAGGAGGTCTATTACGACCCGCGCCACCCCTATACCTGGGCGCTGCTCAGCTCGCTGCCGCAGCTCATGGAGCGGGGCATGAAGCTCTACTCGATAGCCGGCACTCCCCCGAGCCTCTACAACCGCATTATCGGCGACGCCTTCGCCCCGCGCAACCCCTACTGCCTGCGCGTGGACACGCTCAAGGAGCCGCCCATGTTCCCCGTCACTGAGACGCACTACGCCAAGACCTGGCTGCTCGACCCCCGCGCCCCCAAGGTCGAGAAGCCCGAGATTATCCGCGACATCCACGGCACGCTGATGAAGGTCTTCAATATATGAAGGGAGGCGTACAGCATGGCTAAAGAAAAGAATACCGAGGCGCTGGACGCCACCGCCGGGCACCTGCCCGAGAACGGGCCCGTCGACGAGAAGGGCAGGGAGATCCTGCTCTCGCTCAAGCATGTGGACATCACCTTCGGCAAGGGCGAGAGCGCCGTGCGCGCCGTGCAGGACGTGAGCTTCGACGTCTATAAGGGCGAGACCTTCTCCCTCGTGGGCGAGAGCGGCTCCGGAAAGACCACTATCGGACGCACCGTAATCCGGGCGAACACCTGCTCCGCCGGCGAGATACTCTACAAGGGCGTGCGCATCTCCGGCAAGATCCCGCGCTCGCTCGACCGCGAGGTCATCCGCAACATCCAGATGGTCTTCCAGGACCCCGCCGCCAGCCTCAACGAGCGCGCGACGGTTGACTATATCATCTCCGAGGGGCTCTACAACTTCCACCTCTACAAGAACGAGGCCGACCGCATCCGCAAGGTCGAGAACATCATCGAGGCCGTCGGCCTGCTGCCCGAGCACCTGACGCGCTACCCGCACGAGTTCTCCGGCGGCCAGCGCCAGCGCGTGGGCCTCGCCCGCGCCATGGTCATGGAACCCGAGTTCGTCGTCGCCGACGAGCCCATCTCGGCGCTCGACGTCTCTATCCGCGCGCAGATACTCAACCTCATGAACAAGTTCAAGGCCGAGCAGGGCACGACCTACCTCTTCATCGCCCACGACCTCAGCATAGTGCGCTACATCTCCGACCGCATCGGCGTCATATACAAGGGCAGGATAGTGGAGATAGCGGACAGCGACGAGCTCTTCAACTTCCCGCTGCACCCTTACACCCGCTCGCTCATCTCCGCCATACCCCTGCCCGACCCGCAGCTGGAGAAGCACAAGGTCCTCTTCACCTACGACCCGGACGTCCACAACTATGACGGGGAGCACCAGCCCGAGCTGGTGGACATCGGCCACGAGCACTATGTCTACGGCAGCGCGGAGGAGATAGCCGGCTACAGGGCCCTGCGCGAGAAAAACGTCCCGCTCAAGACCCTCTCGATTGTGGGCGTCAACTGCGAGGCCCCCAGCGAGGCCGAGCAGGAAGCCGCCGAGGCCGTGTCCCACGAGATAATACTCGACCGCCCCGTCCACGACACCGGCAGCGCCTGGTACGCGATACTCTCCTTCTTCCTGCCGATATTCGGCATTATCGCGGCCGTGCTCTTCCGTCGTCACAACTATATACGCAACTACAAGGCGTGCAGGAAGGGCTTTATCTCCTTCTTCGCCGTCATAGGCTTGCTGATACTGCTGCTGGGCGCACTGATGCTCATATCGGTGCTGTAGCCGATGAAGCGTTCTCAGAGCAACGACCGCCCCCTCGTCCACCGCGTGGAGCACATCCCGCTGCCGGAGGGGAAGCTGAAGCTGCGCACGCTGCTGCTCATTGCGCTGCTGCTCGTCGCCGCGGGCTCCTTTGCCTACGGCGTGAGCGTCTTTGTCGGCGCGGAGCCGGGCATTGAGGAGATAAGCGTCCTCTCGGGTGAGATGAACTGCGGCGGCGACTTTACCTTTTACTACAACCTCGGCTGCGGCGAGCTCTCCGCCGCCGACGAAAAGCGCGAGGTGCGCGCGCTCTACTCCCGGGCCGCGGTCGACGCGCTGGAGATATTCAGCACCGACGGCGGCTTCGAGGGCCGGCGCAACCTCTGGTATGTGAACAGCCATCCCGGCGAGGCCGTCGCCGTTGAGCCCGCGCTCTACGCGGCGCTCAGAGAGCTCGGCGGCGCCGGGGCGCGCTGGCTCTATCTCGGCCCGCTCTATGAGCTCAACCGCGCCCTCACGGCCAGCACGGACGACTCAGAGGCCGCCCTCTACGACCCGCGCCTGGACGAGGCGGCGGGTGAGTTCGCCGCGCGCTGCGCCGCCTACGCCGCCGACAGCGCGCACATAGAGCTCGAGCTCCTCGGCGAAAACACCGTGCGGCTCAGGCTCTCCGAGGAGTACGCCGCTTTCTGCGAGGAAAACGGCGTCGCGCGCTATCTCGACTTCGGCTGGCTCAAAAACGCGTTTATATGCGACTATATCTGCTCCGATATGGCCGCCGGAGGCTTTACACACGGCGCGCTGGTGAGCTATGACGGCTTCATGCGCTCGCTCGACGCCGAGACCGGCGCGGAGTACGGCTTTGACTATACCCACCGCGAGGGCGGCACGGTCAAGGCCCTCTCGCGCATCAGTTTCGGCGGTACGGCCAGCGTGGTGTATCTGCGCGACTACCCCGTCGGGGACGCGCGCGGCTACTACATCTACGCGGACGGCGCCATACGCTCGCCCTACATCGACCCCGCCGACGGACTTGACCGCACGGCCGCGAGCGAGCTGGCCGTCTGTGCCTTCGACCGCGGCTGCGCCGATTTGGCGCTCTCGGCGGCCGGGGCCTTTATTGGCGGCTCCTTTGATATGGATGCGCTGGAAGCCCTTGCAAACAGCGGCGTTACGGTGTATTATACTTCTGCGAGCGGCCTGGAGACATTGCCGGCCGCCTGAGCGCCAGTTTTTTACATCAGCGTACTGAATGGCGAAATCGGTGCTCAAAATGGGTATTGACAATATACCCATCCGGGGTATACTATTATTTCCCCGGGTGGGTACCTTTGTGAAAGGGGTCCGTCATGGGAGAAGAAAAGAAATGTTGCTGCCACCGCACTAAGGAGCGCACTCCGGAGGAGTACAAGAAGCTCATCCACCGGCTCAACCGTATTGAGGGACAGGTCCGCGGTATCCGCGGCATGGTGGAGAAGGGCGTGTACTGTCCGGACATCCTGGTGCAGAGCGCGGCGGTCACGGCGGCCATGAACGCCTTCAACCGCGAGCTGCTCTCCGACCACATCCGCACCTGCGTCGCCAACGACATCCGCGAGGGCAACGACGAAACCATCGACGAGCTGCTGAAAACGCTGCAAAAGTTGATGAAGTGAAGAAGCTAGGGAGGTAAGCGAACAAGGTATGAAGCAGTTTACTGTTACGGGCATGAGCTGCGCGGCCTGCTCGGCGCGAGTGGAGAAGGCTGTCTCCGCCGTACCGGGCGTTACAAGCTGCTCGGTCAGCCTGCTGACAAATTCCATGGGCGTGGAGGGCACCGCCTCTCCCGCCGAGATTATAAAGGCCGTCGTCGACGCCGGCTACGGCGCGAGCGAGAAGGGCGCGGGGGCTCAGAAGTCCTCCGCCAGCGCCAGCATGGCCGAGGCCGAGGCCGCCCTCGAGGACCACGAGACCCCGGTGCTCAAGCGCCGCCTCATTTCCTCCGTCGGCTTCCTCTGCGTGCTCATGTACTTCTCCATGGGCGCGATGATGTGGGGATGGCCGCTTCCGGACTTCCTGGCCCACAACTACATGGCCCAGGCCCTCATCCAGCTCTATCTCACGGTCATCGTGATGATAATCAACAAGAAGTTCTTCATCTCCGGCTTCAAGGGCCTCATACACAAGGCCCCCAACATGGACACGCTGGTCGCGCTGGGCTCCTCCGCCGCCTTTGTGTGGAGCAGCTGGGAGCTTTTCCAGATGACCACGGTCAGCGAGCCCATGGAGCAGATGCACATCATGCACGAGGGCTTCTACTTCGAGGCCGCCGCCATGATACTCACGCTCATCACCGTCGGCAAGATGCTTGCGGCCCGCAGCAAGGGCACGACCACCGACGCGCTCAAGAGCCTCATGAAGCTCGCGCCCAAGACCGCCACCATCCTGCGCGACGGCCAGGAGGTCACCGTCGGCGTGGACGAGGTGGAGAAGGGCGACATCTTCGTCGTGCGCCCGGGCGAGAACATCCCCGTCGACGGCGTCGTCCTCGAGGGCCACAGCGCGGTAAACGAGAGCGCTCTCACCGGCGAGAGCATCCCGGTCGACAAGGCCGAGGGCGACAGCGTCTCCGCCGCCACGATAAACCAGAGCGGCTTCATAAAGTGCCGGGCCACCCGTGTCGGCGAGGACACCACCCTCAGCCAGATTATCCAGATGGTCTCCGACGCCGCCGCCACCAAGGCCCCTATAGCGAAGATTGCGGACAAGGTCTCCGGCGTCTTTGTCCCGGCCGTCATCTCCATCGCCATCGTCACCACCATCGTGTGGCTGCTCATAGGCCAGACCTTCGGCTTCGCCCTCGCGCGCGGCATCAGCGTCCTGGTCATCAGCTGCCCCTGCGCGCTCGGCCTCGCGACCCCGGTCGCCATCATGGTCGGCAACGGCATGGGCGCCAAGAACGGCATCCTCTTCAAGACCGCGGCCTGCCTCGAGGAGAC